>CAZLBQ010000437.1:0-5404 GCA_964557745.1 uncultured Anaerolineales bacterium | reverse complement strand
ATGGTCCTCTTCTCCAATCCCCTCCTCGACCACAACCCCCGCCCGACTGAGGCCAAATTCCCCGACGCCCTGTCCGGCGTCCTGTGCCGCTGCAAAGCCTCCAAGAATCCCGTCTAGTCCATCCTGCGCGCTGCGGCCATTATGCCGGGTGAGACGTTTCGCCCCATCCAGAGGTCCCCCCCCGACTCACGCTTCGAGACGAGCGATGTCGCGCCCCAACCCCACGACGCTCCGCCCCGGCGTCAGGGTCGGCCCGGTGACCTCGAAACCCTCGCTCCGCCGCGCACCCAGGTCACACTGGCCCCCGCGCCGGGCCAGGCTGCGCCGCCGCCGCTCAACGTTGTCGGCAAGCCGGAGCGCAAGGTCGACGCGCCTAAGCTCGTTCAGGGCAAGCCCGCCTTCGCCGATGACATCGAACTGCGCGGCATGCTGACGGCCAAAGTTCTGTGGTCGCCCGTCGCCCACGCCTGGATCAAGCGCATCGACACGGGCAAAGCGAAGGCCTTGTCCGGCGTTCACGCTGTCCTGACCTACGAGGACCTGCCGCGCGTCGTGTACTCGACGGCGGGCCAATCCGACCCCATTCCCGGCCCGCTGGACATGTTCAGCCTCGACCGCAAGGTGCGCTTCGTCGGCGACCGCGTGGCGTTCGTTGCCGCCGAGACGGCGGAGATTGCGGAGGCGGCGCTGGACTTGATCGAGGTCGAGTATGAGGAATTGCCTGCCATCCTCGACCCGCGCGACGCGATGAAAGAGGGGGCGGTTCTCCTCCACGACGAGCCGGGGTACGTCAACTTCGCCGACTCGGACCCCAAGCGCAACCTGGCCGCGCACATCAACATTGTCATCGGCGATGTGGACGCTGGCTTCGCCAAGGCGGACCTCATCTTCGAGGACGAGTACCGCGTCCCCAAGGTGCAGCAGGTCAGCATCGAGCCGCACGTGTGCGTCACCTACTGGGACGAGGACGACCGTCTGGTCATCCGCACCAGCACCCAGGTCCCGTTCCACGTGCGCCGCATCCTGGCCCCGGTCCTCAACCTGCCGCCCAAGCGCATCCGCGTGGTCAAGCCGCGCATCGGCGGCGGTTTCGGCGGCAAGCAGGAAGTGCTCATCGAGGACGTGGCGGCCCACCTGACCATCGCCACGGGCCGCCCGGTGCGCTTCGAGTACACCCGCGCCGAGGAGTTCACGTCGGCGCGCTCGCGCCATCCCATGATCGTCCGCATGAAGACGGGCGTCATGAAGGACGGCACGATTGTCGCCAACGAGATGTACGCTCTGTCGGACACGGGCGCGTATGGCTGCCACGCGTTGACAGTGACGGGCAACACGGGTCACAAGGCCATGGCCCTCTACCCGTGCTACTGGCCCAACAACGAGGATCTGACCCCCGACGGCCAGCCGCAGCCCCACGTGCGCTTTGTCGCCGACATCGTCTATACCAACACGCCGCCCGCCGGCGCGTTCCGCGGCTACGGCGTGCCCCAGGGCTTCCTGCCCCTGGATACCCACCTGGAACACATCGCCCGCGAGCTAGGGCTGGACCCGCTGCAATTCCGCCTGAAGAACGCCGTCAAGGCGGGCGACGAGCATCCCTTCAGCCGCGCCTGGTCCGAGGGGCGGGAGCCGCGTCCCGAAGTCATCCGCACCTGCGCCCTGCCCCAGTGCGCCCAGCGCGGCGCGGCGCTGGTGGACTGGCGCAGCAAGGCGGGCAATGCCGAGTGGCGCAAGGTGCGCGGCCAGCCGACGCGCCGGCGCGGCATCGGGGTGGCGCTGGTCATGCAGGGCACAGCTATCCCGTATCTCGACATGGGCGCGGCGTCCATCAAGCTCAACGACGACGGCTCGTTCAACGTCCTGGTCGGCGCGACGGACCTGGGCACGGGGTCGGACACGGTGTTGGGGCAGATGGCGGCCGAGGTTCTGGGCGTGCCGCTGGACGACATCATCATGTACTCGTCGGACACCGACTTCACGCCCTTCGACAAGGGGGCGTACGCGTCGAGTACGACGTACATCTCCGGCACGGCGACGGTCAAGGCGGCCGAGAAGTGCGCCGAGCAGATTCGAGCCGTCGCGGCGGCGATGCTCAACGAGCGTTTCGCCCAGCTGGAGACGCCCGGCGCGACGATGGCCGAGGGCGGGCGGTCGGCCGCGCCGGAGACACCGACATATGAGACGGGCCGTGCTGACGTCGGCGGCCCCCGCCTCGTCAAGCCGACGGAGATCACCTTGCATGACCGCCGCGCCTGGTCGCCTGACGGGCGGTTTGTCACCCTGGCCGATATCGCTCTCAACTCGCTCCACCACCAGGACCAGCACCAGATTATGGGCGTCGCCTCCTACGTCTCGCCCGAGTCGCCGCCCCCCTTCGCGGCGCAGTTCGCGGAGGTGACGGTAGATACGGAGACGGGGGAGGTGGTGGTTGATAACCTTGTCATGGTCGTGGACGCTGGCCGCATCATCAACCCGCTGACGGCTGAAGGCCAGATCGAGGGCGGCATGACCCAGGCGCTCGGCTATGGCGTGTGCGAGGCAATGACGTACGACGAGGCGGGGCGCTCCCTCGTCACGCGGCTCGACGACTACCGCGTCTTCCGGGCCGACGAGATGCCGCGCCTGACCGCCGAGTTTGTTGAGACGGACGAGCCGACCCATCCCTTCGGGGTGAAGGCGGTGGCTGAGATTCCCATGGACGGCGTGGCGCCGGCCGTCGTCAACGCGATTCGGGACGCGGTGGGCGCGCGGGTCAAGGAGATCCCGGCCACGCCGGAGCGGGTGTGGCGGGCGATGCGGGAGCAGACAGCATAAGTTCCCTTACCGTAAAGAATCAAGGGCGCGGAGGAAGTTGTCTTTCCTCCGCGCCCTCTGCGTCCTTGGCGGTAAATAACGGGCTAGGCCGGCCGCAGCCTGGCTTCGCGGAGCCGGGCGTCCACCCAAACGCGATCGTCGGGCGACATCTCCAGCAGGGGCGGCGCAACGGTGTAGTCGATGAGGCGTTCGTAGCCGACCAGGGCGAAGCCCGCGTCGACGGCGGTCTGAAGGTCGAGGGCGACCGGCGGGCCGGGGGCAAGCAGGGGGACGGGGACCGCCGCTCTCCTTCTCCCAGATCCGATAGCACGGCAAGGCCGCACGGATCGCTGTCCTACCTCCCAATTGTCCTTCACTCAGGACCGTTAGGCGAACACACTGGTTGGCGCAGAGCGGCATGGAGCGTGCTATGACATCCTCAAACTGTCATAGCAGCTCAGGAAGGATTCGCATGCGACTGATTAGTGTCAAAACGCCCGAAGGCAAGGGCGCCCAGGTCGCCGAACTGGCGCTGGGCATGGGCATTCCCCAGGTCTCCACCTACAGTGTCTATGTCCACGGCAAGAACCGACGCGCCGACGTGGTGCAGATGGAGCTATCGACGCCGGAGGCGAAGGCGTTTGTCGAAGACCTGGTGCGCCAGCCCTACTACAACGCCCACGACTACAGCATCACGGTGCGCGGGGTTCTCTCGCACCTGTCGGCCCGCGATCTGAAGGACTTCACCCATCCGGTGTGCATGCCGCCGTCGGACATCGCCGAGGACCTCTGGCAGTTTAACCACATCACATACAGCCTGGTGGGTCGTATCCTGTGCGCGGGCCTCTTGCTCGCCTACGGCATGCTTGAGGACAACCTCCTGTTGATGATCGGCGGTTTGCTCTTCATGCCGCTGCTGCCCATGACGATGGCGATGGCGCTGGGGAGTTGGACGAGCTACTGGCGGCTCGCGCGCCAGGGTCTCCAGGCGCTTCTCGTCAGCGCCGTGGTCCTCGTGATCGCTGGCACTACCGTAGCGCTCCTCCATGGCGGGCCGCTCCAGTTCCAGAAGTTCAGCCCCATCCACATCGGCGTCCTGCTCTCCCTGGTCGTCGCTGTCGCCTCGACGCTGGGCAGCGCGGACGACGTTGGGCGGCGCGAACTCATCGGGCTGGCCGCGGCCAGCCAGGTCGGCATCCTCCCGACGTGGCTGGGCATCGCTCTCGTCCTAGGCGGGCAGGAACTGGCCAAAGCGCCGGAGCGCCTGCTGAGCCTCGGCCTGAATGTCGTGACGCTGGTCCTAGTCAGCGCCATTGTGTACCCATCGCTGGGTGTGAAGCGCGACGCGATCCAACGCTGGGTGCAGGTCGTCACGCGGGGCGACGGCAAGCGCGAGGCCGAGGCCTAGCCCCGCTCTGTCAATCACCCGCCGGTGTGTATAATTTACCCTTAGGCGCTAGGAGTGGGATTGGGTCAGCGCCTGAGGTGAGACGTGCGCGAATTCTACCAAAAAGTGCAGAACCATCTCCAACAGGGCGAGTGTGTGGCCGTGGCGACCATTGTGCGGACCCGCGGTTCGGTGCCGCGCGAAGTGGGCACGAAGATGCTGGTCCACCCAACGGGGCAGCACTGGGGGACGGTCGGCGGCGGGTGCGGCGAGGGTGACGTCATCCAGGCGGGCTTGCGCGTCCTGGACACGGGCCAGCCCACGCTCGTCCACGTCGACCTGACCGACGATGTCTCGCTGGAGAGTCTGGGCGTGTGCGGCGGGGTGATGGATGTCTTTGTCGAGCCGTGGGACGCGGCGCGGGGCGAGGTGTTATCGGCCCTGCTCGCAGCTGGCGAGGCGGGGCGGGCGGGTGCCCTGGTGACGGTGGTGGAGGCGACCGGGACACTCGCGGCGAGGATCGGGCAATCGATCTTGCTGGATGAGGAGGCGGTTGAGCGTCGTCTCGACCTGGGGGCGCTGGGCGAGACAGCGCTGGCGCAGGCCCGCGAGGCGCTGGACCAGGGACGGAGCCAGGTAGTCCAGGTTGCCGCACCCGACGGTTCGGCGTCGCTGTGGGTCGAAGTCCAGACCCGACCGGCGCGGCTCGTCATTGTGGGCGCGGGGCACATCGCCGCGCCGCTGGCGCGCCTGGGCAAGCTGCTCGACTTCCACGTGACCGTTATCGACGCCCGGCCCGCGTTCGCCAACCGCGCCCGCTTCCCCGACGCCGACGACATTGTGGTGGACTACTTCGAGCCGGCCCTGCGGCGGCTGGCCGTCGACCGCCAGACCTACCTCGTCCTCGTCACACGGGGCCATCAGCACGACGTCGACTCGTTGCTGGCCGTCCTGGACCGCCCGACGGCCTACATCGGCATGATTGGCAGCGCGCGGCGCATCCGGGGCGTCTTCGCCTTGTTGGAGCGGGAAATGGGCATCGACCCGGCGCGGCTGGACCGCGTCTACTCGCCGGTCGGCCTCGACATCGGCGCCGAGACACCGGCCGAGATCGCGGTAAGCATCATGGCCGAGATCGTCAAGGTGCGGCGCGGCGGCACGGGCGTCTCCCTCACCGACCGCGAGCGGCGCGGCCCCATCCACGCCGAGCGCTACACGCGTGGA
>CAZLBQ010000436.1:0-5408 GCA_964557745.1 uncultured Anaerolineales bacterium | reverse complement strand
CCGTCCCGGCGACGAGCGAGACGCTGGAGGCGACGGCCGAGTGGTTTTTCGCCGCCTACCGCGCCAACCGCAGCGTCGAGGCGCTGGCGGCCCTGACGCCCGACTACTCCGACCAGGTGCGGCTGGCGGGGGGCCTGCGCCCGCTGGTCGGCGTCGCCCCGGACGACATCCAGGCGGTCAAACTGCGCGCCGGGTCGGGGGCGACGCCGGACGTCGGCATCGTTGAGGCGACGGTCAGCCAGCCGGACGGTGAGGTCATCCTGAGCCTGACCATGAAGAAGACAGGGCCGGGCTGGCGCATCAGCCGCATTGAGACGACCGGCTAGGCTGTCTCCTCGCCGGGGTCCAGGCTCTCGCGGCGCTCCTCGACGTAGCGGGCGACGATCCAGTGCTGGCGGCGGCGCAGGATGTGGACTCCTTCCCACAGGTAGTACGCGCCGATGGCGACGGCCATGAGCGCCAACCCAACGTGCCAGCGCTGCTCGACGAACTGGTCCGGGTAGGTGTGGATCAGCCACCACGACACCAGGTGGAAGGCGATGGACGCGGGCATCCACAGGCGGACGTTGATGCGCTGGTCGCCGATGATGTCCTGGAGCAGCTTGCGCTCGGCGGGGGTCTGGAAGTCGGCGCCGTGGCGGTACACCATGCGCAGATCGTACCAGTACAGCAAGAGAGCGAAGCCGAAGTACACGACGCTTAGCGCGAACCAGTTCTCCGGCGTCGTGAGTTGGGTAAACAGGGCCACCTCGACCAGCGTCGAGACAAAGTAGATGAAGTTGTGGCCGAACTCCAGCGGCCAGGCGATGAACGACAGGGTGTGGATCAGCGAGCGCGACCAGAAGATGAGAATCGCCAGCAGGCCCAGCACGATGTAGGGCCAGTACTCCATCTGCCAGTTGATGAGCGGGGGCACGGCGCTGGTGGCCAGCCCACCCAGGGCGATACCCTGGATGATGCTGATGAGCGTCAGTTCGATGCCCACCACCATGCTGTCCAGTTGGCTCTTGACCTGGCGCGTGATCTCCGGTGTCGTGTCCACTTCGGTCATCGTCTCCCTCTTCCCACTCCCATTAGGGCGTAAACAATTTCCAATGGCCTTCGGAGACAACTTCGACTGCGCCGTCGATCACTTTGAGGGCGGTCTGATCGTCAATCGCGTAGCCCGGCGCCGACATCCCGGCGGCCCATCTTTCTGCGTCGGCCATGGAATTGTCCGGCAGAGCCTCGTGATCCAGGTGCGGAAAGATCGAAAATGGGACCAGGCCCAGCGTTTCATCGCCGCCGGTGGGCGGCGTCCAGCGGACGAAGTCCTGCCCGATGTTGGGGGCCATGATCATGCTCCCCGCGCTCAGTCCTACGTAGACCGCACGCAGTGCCGGCAGGAGGTCTGCCAGCCCCGACTGCCGCATCCAGTAGCCCAGATACAAGGGGTCGCCGCCATTCACCAGCAGAACGTCAGCCTCCCGGACCACGGGGAGCCAAAGCTCTTCGCTGAGGCTGGGCAGCGCGGTGAGTTCCAGCACGCCCAGGGACTTCCAACCCAGCTCGCACATCGGGCAGATGGGTTCCCGCCCGCTGATGAACCGCCATGCCAGGATAGGTCCGTTGGGGAGGGCGTAGGAGGCGGTGGGGATACACAGGGCGTTGGACTCGGCAATCGGTTTGCCCAGGAGGTCGACCAGGGCGTTGCGAATGCTGTTGTTGCTGATGCCACCAGAAGTGAGCAGTAATTTCATCATTCCTTATTCCGAACTCTTCACGATTTCGTCCAAAGCATTCAGCAGCCGGTCGACTTCCTCGACCGTGTTGTAGTGGGCCAGACCGACGCGCAGCACGCCCGTTGGCTCCAGGCCCAGCCGCAGCGTCACGGCGGGCGCCGCGAAGTTCCCCCACCAGGTGTAGATCTCGCGCTCGCCCAGCGCCTCGGCGATGGCCTCGGGGGTCAGGCCGGGCAGCGTGAACGCGACGGTCGGGACGCGCTCGTGGAGGCGAGCCGGGTCGGTGATGCCCCACACGCGCAGGCCGGGGATGGCGGTCAGGCCGCCCAGCAGGCGCCCGACTAGCCCGCGCTCGTACTCGGCGACTAAGGACATGCTCTTGACCAGCCGCGCCCGGCGGTTGCCGGTCAACTTCAATCGAGTTCCCTCAAGCTCCGTCGACTTTACTCCGCTTTCATCATCATCCGCCAACGATGCCAGATACTCAATCGCCGCCAGCGTCCCGGCCTGCGCCTCGTGGTTCTGGGTACCCGTCTCGAACTTGCCCGGCGGGACGTCGTCGGCGACGCGAATCTTGTAGGCGGGCAGGCGGTCCAGTAGCTCGCGCCGCCCGTACAGGATGCCGGCGTGGGGGCCGAAGAACTTGTAGGCCGAGCAAACCAGGAAGTCCGCCCCGCTGGCCTGGACGTCGGTGGGCAGGTGCGGCACGGACTGGACGGCGTCGATGTAGGCCAACGCGCCGACACTGTGCGCCATGTCCACCATCTGCCGGACAGGATGGACGGTCCCGACGGCGTTGGAGGCGTAGCCGAAGGCGACAATCCGCGTGCGCGGCGACAGGGCAGCGGCCAGTGTGTCCAGGTCGAGGGTGCAATCGTCCGCGTGGATGTCCACCCAGCGTACCGTCGCGCCCCGGTCGCGGGCCATGAGCAGCCAGGGCATGATGTTGCCGTCGTGGTCGAGGTGGGTGACGACGATCTCGTCGCCGGGCTGAATCTCGTGGGCCAGCGAGCGGCTGATGTGGAAAGTCAGCGTCGTCATGTTGTGGCCAAAGACCACCTCCGACGGCGAGGCCGCGCCCACCAGGTCGGCGGCGGCGCGGTGGGCTTCGTCCAGCAGGGCGTCACTCAGGCGCGACGTGCGGAACGCGCCGTGGGTATTGGCGTTGGTGTGAACGAGGTAGTCGGTCATGGCGTCGATGACGGACTGCGGGACCTGGGTGCCGCCGGGGTTGTCGAAGAAGACCGGCGTGACGCCCTGGCTGCGGCGGGCGAGGGCCGGAAACTGGGCGCGGGCGCGGGCCAGCGCGGGGAGGGTGGGAGAGAGGGTCATGCAGGCTCCTGACAGGTGGTGGAATATTCACGCACCGTGAAGATTCCTCAACTATTTCTGGCGGTAAAGGTGATATACTGAGGATGCGAAGCCTTCAGCGAAGTACGAGTAGAAGCTGAGTTGTCAGTTCGCAAAAGCTCAGAGAGACACTTGTTAAGACTACAACAATGTCTCAAGCTGGCTGGCAGACCATGGAATGGTAGCCAGAGTGTAAGCAACGGCAAAGGGCTACAGGAACACTAGCCGAAGATGCTGATGTGGCACACACTGAGCTTTTAGCACGAAGATCCCAAGTCTTCAACGCGACAACTCCAGGCTACTAAGAAAGCGCTGGAGGCTTCGTATTTGTTACGAGCATCTCACTCCAGCGCGGGGGCGGGCTGCGGCGTCGCCACCTGCCCGGCCACGACCCGCCGCGCCAGGAGCGCCCCACTTGCCGAGATAAGGGCGGCGGCGGCGAACAGCCCCGTCACACCAAAATTCTGGAGGACCGGCGCCAGCAGCCAGGCCCCCAGGCCAATCCCGAGGTCGAAGCCGAGGTAGAAGAACCCCACGGCTCGGCCTCGTTCTGTTTCCGCTAGCCGGTCGACGTGGGTGGCGATGAGGGCCGGGTGGCTGATGCCTCCGCCCGCCGCGACCAGCGCCGCGCCCACCAGCAGCGGGACCAGCGTGGTGACGACGGTCAAGAGCGCCAGTCCACCCGCCAGGATGAGAAAGGACACGCGCAGCGCCGTCGCCCGGTAGCCCCGGTCGAGGAGCGGGCCGGTCACGAGCCGCGTCACGATGATGCTGACGCCGTAGACGGTGTAGGCCAGGCCCGCGCCGGCGATGGCGCGGCGGTCCGCCAGCAGGGGCAGGAACTGGAGGTACGCCCCAAACCCGACGCCGAGGGTCCACGCCGCCGCCATGGGCAGCCACAGCGCGCCGGGGACCGCCAGGAAGCTGCGCCACGACAGCGTCTCGGTTGGCGCGGGCTGGATGCGGGGCACGCGGATGGCGAGCAGGCCGCCCGCCGCCGACAACACCGCCGCCAGCCGCAGCGCGCCAGGGATGGTCAGCGCGGCCAGGACGGCAGTGATGGTGGCCGGGGTCAGGGTCATGGCGACGTTGGCGGCGATGCCGAAGTTGGCGAGCGTGGCGGCCCGCTGCTCTGGGTCGGCCAGGTCGGAGACGACGGCTGTGCCCGCCGTGGTGAACGCGACATAACCTGCCGCCTGGAGCAGGCGCAGCACGAACAGCAGGGCGGCGTGGGCCGTGAAGCTGACGCCGCCCGCGCCGACGAACAGGCAGCCCGCGCCGAGCCACATGATGATGCGGCGGTCGAGGCGGTCGGAGAACGTCCCCGCCAGCGGCCGGAAGATGAGGGAGGCGATGCCGAACGCGCCCAGGATGACGCCGACCTCCCAGTCGGGCAACCCGACGCCGCTGAGGTACAGCGGCATTGGGACCAGCAGGGTGTAGTAGGCGACGAAGAACAGCAGCGTCGCCGTCCACACCGTCCAGTAGCCGCCGGGGAAGCGCGTCGCCCGCGTCACTGTCAGCCTACTTGCCTGTGAACTGGGCGGGCCGCTTCTCGAGGAAGGCCGCCACGCCCTCGCGGTGGTCGGCGGTGTGGCCCGCGATCTCTTGGAGCATGGCCTCGTACTCCAGGACGTCATCCAGGTCGGCGACCAGGGCGCGGTTCATGGCCCGCTTAGTGAGGGCAATGGCCCGCGTCGGGGCCTGGGCCAGCTCACGCGCCCACGCCTGCGCGGCGTCGGTGAAGCCGTCGGCGGGGACGACGCGGTTGACGACGCCCAACCGCAGCGCCTCGTCCGCCGTCAGCCGCCCCCCCGTTGCCGCCAGCTCAAAGGCCCGCGCGTAGCCGAGCAGGTGGGTCAGGAAGTAGTTCATGCCCGAGTCGGGGACCAGGCCGACGCGGACGAAGGCCAGGACCAGGCTGGCCTTGTCCGAGGCGATGCGCAGGTCGCAGGCCAGGGCCAGGCTGGCCCCCGCCCCCGCCGCGACGCCGTTGACCGCCGCCAGGACCGGCTTGTCCAGGCTGCGCACGCGCTGGATGACGGGGTTGAACTTGGTGCGCAGGTGCGCGGCGAACGAGAAGCCTCCCTGGGTCGCCTGGTCGCGCTTCTGGACCTCACTCAGGTCCTGGCCCGCGCAGAAACCGCGGCCTGCGCCCGTGATGACCACACAGCGGACGCCCGCGTCGCGCTCGGCCTGCTGCAAGCCCTTCAGCAGCGCCTCGAGCATAGGGTCGGTAAACGCGTTGAGGACGTCGGGGCGGTTGAGCGTCAGCGTGGCGACGCCGTCCGCGACACTGTAGACAACGAGTTGGTCCATGTTCCCTCTCCTCATGTC
>CAZLBQ010000435.1:0-5455 GCA_964557745.1 uncultured Anaerolineales bacterium | reverse complement strand
CGTCATGCTGGCGGAGGCATTCCTGTCGCTGTTCATGAACAACATCGCCGCCGCGTCGGTCCTCCTGCCCGCTGTGTCGAGCGCGGCCAAGAAGGCCGGCGTCAACCCGTCGCGCCTGCTCATGCCCCTCGCCTTCGCCACCATCCTCGGCGGTATGGCCAACCTGTTCACCACCAGTAACATCGTCGTCAGCAGCGTCCTGCGCGACAATGGGCTGCCCGCCTTCGGCGTCCTCGACTTCGCGCCCATCGGCATCCCCATTGTCGCCGCCGGCGTCCTCTACATGGCCCTCGTCGGCCGCCAGCGCCTGCCCGCCCAGTCCACCGCCGAGCGCTTCCAGGCCCTCGCCGACAAGAGCGACGACCTGGTCGACGTGTACCGGCTCGGCGAGCGGCTGTTCCGCGCCCGCGTCCCCGACGGCTCCATCCTCATCGGCCGCCCCCTGGCCGCCGCTCCCTTGCGCGACGTCTACCACGTCAACGTCGTCGCCATCGACCGCCGGGGCGAGGCCCTGCTCGCGCCGACACCCGACACTGTTTGCCAACAAGGCGACATCCTGACGTTGCAGGGCGACCTCGAAGATTTCCGCCAGCGCGACACCGAGCCGTACCTCGAAATCCTGCCACCGCGCGACTGGCACGCGCCCGACCTCGAGTCGTCCAACATCGTCGTCGTCGAGGCCATCCTGGCGCCGCGCTCGCGGCTCATTGGGCAGACCCTGGCCGACACGCGCTTCCGCGACAAGTACGGCATGACGACACTGGCCATCTGGCGGGGCGACCGCCCCATCCGCACCCGGCTCGCCCGCCAGCCCCTCCAGTTCGGCGACGCCTTGCTGCTCCAGGGACCGCGCAACCGCCTGCCGGTGCTGCGCACGGAGTCGGACCTGATCCTGCTGCGCGAGCCGGTCGAGGCCGCGCCGCCGTTGCAGAGCAAGGCGCTGCTCGCCCTCGGCATCACTGCGGCGGCCATCCTCATCGCCGCCATCGGCTGGGTGTCGACGGCCGAGATTCTGCTGGCGGCGGCCCTGCTGATGGTCCTGCTAGGCATCCTGAACATGGACCAGGTCTACCGCGCCGCCGAGTGGAAGAGCATTTTCCTCGTTGCGGGCCTGCTCCCGCTGGGCCTGGCCCTGACCAAGAGCGGAGCCGCCGACTTACTCGCCGACCGCCTGGTAACCTTCGTCGGCCCCTTCGGCCCCTACGCCCTGTTGGTCGGCCTATTCATCCTGACCACCTTGCTGACCCAGGCCATCAGCGGCCAGGCCCTCGGCGCCGTCGTCGCACCCATTGCCATTGAGGCAGCGCGTCAGGTGGGAGCCGACCCACGCGCCATGGCGATGGGGGTGGCGCTGGCGACATCGCTGGCCTTCCTTACCCCCCTCGGCCACCCGGTCAACATCCTGGTCATGGGTGGCGGCGGCTACCGCTTCAAGGACTACACGCGCGTCGGCTGGCCCCTCACCCTGCTTCTCTTCGTCCTCATCATGCTCCTCATGCCTGTCTTTTGGCCGCTCCGCCCGCGTTAATCCCCGTTGGGCGTGAATTTCCCTACACGTTGGAACGAACCTTGCTGTGAATCGGGCGCCCGTCCTGAGAGGGGTGGCCTGTCGGGAACTCAACGCACCCGTTGCGCGTATTGTTCACGTGGGCCGGTTCGACAATGTCTGAAAGCACGTCTAGAGGAGAACAACACTTATGCGCTTCCCCCCACAGTTCCGACGCTGGAGCTTGCCGCTGCTGGCGCTGGTGCTGGCGCTGGGCCTGCTGATCGGTCTCGGTCAGGCCGCCACAGCCCAAGGCCCAGACCCCAATGTCCCCCACAAAGACCCTGAGCAACTCCGCATTCCACTCAAAGAAGGCGCTGACGCCCAGAAGCAGCAGGCCGAGGCCGAGACGGACTGTTACCCGTGCAACTACTGGGTGACGGGCCTCCGCCTCCAGAAGCTCGCCGCCGATACCTTCCAGCCGCTGGCGGGCTGGACGTTCACCGTCTACGGCCCCAACAACGTCCAGGTGGCCCAGGGCCAGACCGGCCCCAACGGCCTGGTGGACTTCTTCAACCTGCCGCCGGGCACGTACCGCGTCGTCGAGACGCCGCAGACCAACTGGACCCCCTACTACCCGGCCAGCGGTGAGGTCATCGTCCCGGTCTATGGCGGTTATGTCACCTTCTTCCGCTTCTACAACCGCCAGGGCGGCATCGTCCCGCCCGGCACCGGCACGCCCACCGTGACTGCCACCCCCACCGGCACGCCGCCCACGCCGCCGCCCACGCAGACCGGCGCTCTCCAGATCTGCAAGCGCGACGTCAGTAACGCGGCCTCGCCGCAGCCCGTCGCGGGCTGGTTCATCACGTTGGCCCGCCAGGGTGGCGGTCCGTACGGAACCGTTGCCACCCAGGGACCGGACGGCTGCGTCACCGTGCCCAACCTGCCGGCGGGTAACTATCGTCTGGAAGAGCTGATGCAGCCCGGCTGGGAGTTCGGCCAGGTCACGCCCGATACCGACGGCCCCAACAACCGCTCGACGGTTGTCGGCGTCGCCGTTGGCCAGACGGCCCAGGTCGTCTTCGACAACCGCCGCACCGTCGTCCAGACCGGCGCGACCATCCGCGCCTGCAAGCTCGAGGTCACGACGGCGCAGCCCCAGGGCCGCCCGGTCTCCGGCTGGCCCATGGGCATCCGGGTCCAGCCCGCCGCGGGCGGCTTCCGCTTCGGCTACACCGGCTACGACGGCTGTGTCAACTTCACCAACCTCCCGGCCGGGACGTATGAGGTCGAGGAGAGCCGCATCGCGGGTTGGCAGTTCGTAGGCGTCGAGCCGGCCTATCCCAACCCGCCCCAGGGCACTCCGCAGGAGCGCACCCTGATTACCCTTACTGGCAGCGCGACGCAGACCGTCACCTTCCGCAACAGCCGCATCGTTCCGGCCTCCATCAAGGTCTGCAAGATCGGCGTGTACGGCGGCGGCGAGACGCTGCTCAACGGCTGGCAGATGATTCTGCGCCGCCAGGACGGCACGCCCATCGCCAGCGGCCTGACCGGCACGTTCTACAGCGGCCAGGGCTGTGTGACGTTCGGCAACCTCCAGCCTGGGTCGTACCAGATTGAGGAGGCCAGCTACTTCGGCTGGACGTTCCAGTCTGTCCAGGGACCGGGCGTGACCAGCCCGGCCGCGGGCCGTGCCGCCATCACCGTCGCCAACGGCGAAAGCCCGACCGTGACCTTCCGCAATACCCGGCAGTAAACGCGTGGGCCAGGTGAGGGAGGCCGAGCGGCCTCCCTCACCTACTCATCCCCTGTTAATGCCGAATTCATGTTCTGTTAATCTGCTCCTTCTACACTATGCACTGTGGATAGACTCCACACCCCCCTTGATAAAAGCCTGAGGACGCCAGCGGCGGGGCGAGCCTCAGGCTTTTATCATTTTCGCTGCTGGCGTTGCGATTTGGCTCTCTGAAACGTATGAGTCCATAGGCGCCTCCGGCGTATGACCCCGTTTGGGAGACCCGCTATGAGACTCTTGTTTGTCGGCCTGGTCGTCGGCCTGGCCGCCCTGGCCGCCGCCGGCTTGTCCCTGTTGACCCCCGCCGCCCCCGCCCACACCGCCTCCACCGCTACCTACGTCCTCGACCGCGTCATCCCCGTCCAACTCGGCGGCGGCACCGCGGCCCCGGTCGCCCTCGCCGCCCGCCCCGACGGCTCGCTCGTCGTCGCCGCCGCCCGCTTTGGTCCCCCCATTGCGCGCGAAGCCCTCGAACGTCTGTCGCCGACAGGCGACATCCTGCTCGAAAATGAGGTGGGCGGCTTCGCCAACGACGTCGACGTCGACGTCAACGGCGCGCTCTACCGGCTGCTGCCCATCCGCACCGCCGACTGCCTGGACTGCTCGCTGCTGGCGCGCTACTCGGCCCAGGGCGAATTCCTGGCCCAATCGCAGTTCCAGCCATCCCCCAGCCGCAGCCTGGCCGTCGTCATCTCCGGCGGCCGCCTGCTCGTCTACGTCGCCCTCGGCGATACCGTGGTGCGCTTCGTGGGGCTGACCCTGGATGTCGCCTGGAGCGTCGACGCGCCGCTGAGCCAGCCAAGCGGCGTCGCCGTCGGGCCGGGCGGCGTCATCGTCGTCGCCGACACGGGCCACAACCAGATCCGCCGCTTCGCCCCCGACGGCTCGGTGGCCGGGCCACCCATCACCCTGGCCGAAGGCGCGACGCCCTTGCGCGTCGCCGTGGACGATAGTGGGGCTATCTACGTCCTGACCACGAACGCCCGCGTCCAGAAGTACAGCTCGGCGGGCGAGTTGGTGGCGGCCTGGGGCGGCGCGGGCGACGATCCAGGCACGTTCCGCAACCCAACCGACCTCGCCGTCGGCCCCGACGGCCGCGTCTACGTCGCCGACACGGACCACCACACGATTCAGGTCTTCCGCCCGCTCGGTGAGGGCGAGGCCACCCCAACCCCCATCCCGACGGCCACGCCGGCGGCGCGCTGCGAGGCGCTGCCGCAGAAGGTCATCAACCCGTCGGTCATCACCCTCGGCGATACGACATCGGTCAGCCTGGGCGTGCGGACGAGTTGCGCCACGCGTACCCAGCCTGCCGACATCGCTGTTGTCCTTGACACGTCCCTGTCCATGACCAACGAGCGCAAGTGGGAGTACGCCCGCCAGGCCGCCCTTAACTTCGTGGACGTCCTCGACCTGCGCCAGGACCAGGTGTCGGTGGTTGAGTTCAACGACCAAGCGCGGCTGGTCATGCCCCTCAGCCGGGAGAAGTATGGCGTCCAGAAGGCCATCGCCGGCCTGACGCCCATGGGTGGGACGGCCATCGCCGAGGCGCTGACGACAGCGCAGGCCGAGTTGACCGGCCCGCGCCACGTCCCCGACCACGCCCGCGTCATCGTCTTCCTCAGCGACGCCAACGAGGGCGTCGAGGGCGCGGTGGCGACGGCGCGTACCATCAAGGAGTCGGGCACGCAGGTCTTCTCCATCGGCCTGGGCCGCGACATCCGTGAGGACATCCTGCAGGCCATCGCCAGCCCCGGCCTGTACCGCTACAGCGCGACCGGCCAGGACCTGGGCGAGATCTACCAGGAGATTGCTCGCGTCATCCAGGAAACCGACGTGCGCAACGTCGTCATCACCGACACCCTGCGCCCCGACGTGTTCTACGCGGGCGGTGGTCTCATCAAACCCGACATCGTCGGCCAGACGCTCACCTGGCGCCTTGACACCCTGCCCGTGCAGGGCATCACCGTCACCTACCAGATTCGACCCACGCGGCCCGGTGAGTACTCGCCCAGCCAGGCTCCCGCCCAGGGCAGCTACACGACCGTCGGCGGCAGCAGCACAACCTTCCAGTTCCCCGACCCGACGGTCCGCGACGTCGCACCGACCGCCACGCCGACGACAACGCCCACCCCCACGCGCACGCCCACCGTCACGCCCACGCCCAC
>CAZLBQ010000434.1:0-5522 GCA_964557745.1 uncultured Anaerolineales bacterium | reverse complement strand
GGTCGTCCGCCAGCGGACGTTGGTCAGCGCTCGCTGGCCGCGGCTCGACCACCGGCGGCGCCTCGGCTGTCGCCGGTGCGCAGCGCGGGCACTGGGCGGGCGGCTCGACGGGCAGCCCGGCGTCGGCCAGGCGGCGCTGCGCCTCGACGGTAAACACGAAAGACCGCCCGCACGTAGCGCAGGTAGCGAGCTGGTCGACAAAGCGGCCCGGCGGGGGCGGGGCGGCCACCGGCGCAGCGCTCGCGCCGGTGGGCCGTAGAGTGCGGCGACGAGACCTGGCAGGCATAGGCTATGCTTCTTCGCTCTCGGCGACGGTCTCCGCCGGCGTGTCCGCCGTGGGCGCAGCCTGGGCTTCGTCGGCGTCAGGCGCCTCCTCCGTCTCGAGGCTCGCACTTGGCGGCGCGCTCTCCACCGCGGCTTCCTGCTGCGGAGCCTGCTTCAGGCTCAGGCTGACGCGCTTGCGCTCCTTGTCGATGCCCAGCACCTTGAGGGTGTAGGTCTCGCCCTCGTGGACCACATCGCCTGGATTGGCGACCGGCCGGTCCGACAACTCGGAGACGTGGATGAGACCCTCGACACCCTCGCCGATGCGGGCGAACGCGCCGAACTTCGCCAGGTTGGTAATGGTGCCCTGGACGAGGGTGCCCGGCTGGTAGCGAGCCTCGATGTCGGCCCAGGGGTCACTGCGCAGCCGCTTCATGCTCAGGCCGATGCGGTTGCGCTCACGGTCGACGTTGAGGACGTAGACCTCGACCTCCTGGCCCACGCGCAAGATGTCCTTAGGCTGGGCGTTGCGGTCCCAGGACATCTCGGAGACGTGGATCAGGCCGTCGGCCCCGCCCAGGTCGACAAACGCGCCAAAGTCGGTGATAGAGGTCACGCGGCCCTTGACGGTGTCGCCTTCCTTGAGGCGGTCCAGCAAGCCCTCTTTTTGCCGCTTGCGCCACTCCTTCCACGCCACGCGCTCCGAGGCGATGAGGCGGCGCTGCTTGCGGTCGACCTCGATGACCTTGATGGGGATGGTCTGGCCGACCATTTGCCCCAGGCTCTCGCCCTGGCCCGTGCCATGGACGATGTGCGAGCGCGGGATGAAGGCCTGCAACTGGCCGAACTGGGCAATCAGGCCGCCCTTGTTCTGGCCGACGACCTTGGCCTCGACGATCTCGCCACTCTGGAGCAACTCGGTGGCGCGGGTCCAGTCCTGCTGGCTGCGCGCCTGGCTCAGGGAGACGAGAATCTCGCCCGAGTTGCCGTCGGTCTTGAGCACGTAGACCATGACCTCGTCGCCGACCTTGATGCGCGCGACGGCCTCAGGGCCGAGCCGCTCCAGGTCGTTGGCCGGGACGACGCCTTCGGTCTTGGCCCCAATGTCCACGACGATGCGGTCCGGGGTCTTCTCCAGGACAATGCCCGGCCGCGTCTCGCCGCGTTGGAGTTCCTGATAGCCGAACTCCTCAGACTCGAGCGCCGCCCACATTGGCGACTGCTCTTTTTCCTGCTGACTCATTTGCTCGTGGTTCACTCGCCCCTCTCTCAATTTACGATTGACAATGGATGATTTTAGGCTTAGTTGTGACAAATGTCAATCGGCCCGCATCATCCATTGTCAACCGTAAGTGGTTTAGAAGAACTCTTCCTCTTCCTCGAAGTCCTCGTCCTCTTCGAAGTCGAGGTCCTCTTCCTCCTCGTCGAACGCCTCTTCCTCTTCCTCGTCGCCGTCGATGTCGCCGCTGAAGTCGAGGTCGCTGTCGAAGTCGTCGTCGAACGCCTCGCCCGTCACCAGGTGGCGGCCCGACTCCTCGATAGAGGCGTTGGCGCGCTCGCGGAAGCCCGTCCCGGCGGGGATGAGCTTGCCGATGATGACGTTCTCCTTCAGGCCGTACAGTTCATCGACCTTGCCGGCGATGGCGGCGTCGGCCAGCACGTTGATGGTGTGCTGGAACGAGGCGGCCGAGAGGAAGCTCTCCGTCGCCAGGGCGGCCTTGGTGATACCCAGCAAAATGGGTGTGGCCGTGGCCGGGCGGCGGTTAGCGGCCATCAACCGCGCGTTGTTCTCCTCGAACTCCAGGCGGTTGATGAGGTCGCCGGGCAGTAGGTCACTGTCGCCGGGGTTCTTGACGCGCACCTTGCCGAGCATGTGCCGCAGCACAATCTCGATGTGCTTGTCGTTGATGTTCACACCCTGCGAGCGGTAGACCTTCTGAATCTCACTGACCATGTATTCGTGGGTCGCCTCGCGGCCCTGGATGGCCAGGACGCGGTGCGGATTCTTCGAGCCTTCGGTCAACTGGTAGCCCGCGTCAATGACCTGGCCTTCTTCCACACGGATACGCGCGCCAGGGGCGACGACGTAGGAGCGGACGTCCGGCTGGTCATAGCTGACGAAGACGGCGTTCTTCTCGACGGCGACGCGGCCGCCGGTGCGGGACAGGACGGACGTGCTGCCCGACTCCATCAGCACCGTGCCTTGCCCGATCTGCTCGCCGTCCTGCACCTTGACGGTGAAGTCGGGCAGGCGGTCGTACTTGTCGCGCACGAGGGTCTGGGACACGATGCGAATCTCGCGCATGCCCTCGTCCAGGCGGTGGATCTCGACGCGGCCGCTGATCTCGGCGATCTCGGCCTCACCCTTGGGGATGCGCGCCTCGAACAACTCCTGGACGCGGGGCAGACCGTGGGTGATGTCGCTGCCGCCGGCCACACCGCCGGTGTGGAACGTGCGCAGCGTGAGCTGCGTGCCCGGCTCGCCGATGGACTGGGCGGCGATGATGCCCACCGCCTCACCGATGTTGACGGGGCCACCGCGCGCCAGGTCACGCCCGTAGCACATGGTGCACAGACCGTGGCGCAGCGAGCAGGTGAGGGGCGAGCGGACATAGACCTGCTTGACGCCCGCCTTCTCGATGCGGTCTAGTTCCTCCATGTCGAGCATGACCCCATTGTCGACGATCACTTCGCCGGTGACGGGGTCGTTGACCGGCCCCTGGGTGTAGCGGCCGAACAGGCGCTCACGCAGGCTCTCGCCCGCGCCCTTGATGTCGCGCTGCGAGATCATGATGCCCTGGCGCGTGCCGCAGTCCTCGGAGTTGATGATGGCGTCCTGCGCCACGTCCACCAGACGCCGCGTCAGATAGCCGGCGTCGGCGGTGCGGAGCGCGGTGTCAGCCAGACCCTTGCGCGCGCCGTGGGTCGAGATGAAGTACTCCAGCGCCGTCAGACCCTCGCGGAAGTTGGAGCGGATGGGCAGGGCGATGATGCGGCCCGCCGGGTCGGCCATCAGGCCGCGCATACCGGCCATCTGGCGGATGGGCTGGAAGCCGCCCTTCGTCGAACCCGACTGCGCCATCGTGCGCAGCGGGCTGTAGATCGGGATAGCTTTCTGGACGGCGGCGGTGACTTCGTCAGTCGCCTTGGTCCACAGCTCGACGGTCTTGATGTACTGCTCTTCCTCGGTGATCAGACCGCGGCGGAACTGGCGCTGAATCTCCTCGACCTCGGTGCCGACGCGGTCCAGGATGGTCTGCTTGTCCTCCGGCACGGTGATGTCGGAGACGGCGATGGTCACGCCGGAACGCGTGGCGTACTGGAAGCCGATGCTCTTGATGTCGTCCACCAGGTCGGCCGTGATGGCCTGGCCGATGATCTGGTAGGCGTCGCCGACGAGGTCCTGGAGCTTGCCCTTGTCGAGCAGGATGTTGACGAAGCGAATCTGCTCCGGCAGGATCGAGTTGAAGATGACGCGCCCGACCGTCGTCTCGATACGGCGGTACTGCGGCTTGCCGTCGGCGAAGCGCTTGCCGGTCTCCGGGTCGTAGTACGTCGTCGTGTAGACGGTGATGGGCGTGTGCGGTTCGACGTGGCCCAGGTCGTAGACCATGAAGACCTCGTCGAGTAGCGTGCGCGGCGCGCCCGTGCCGTCACCGTTGGCCAGGGCCGGGTCAGGGTCGGCGAACACCCACTGGTGCTCGGCGCCCTTGGCGGCCTGGTCTGGCTCCATGGTCAGGTAGTAGCAGCCCAGCACCATGTCCTTGGACGGGCCGACAATCGGCTCACCGCTGGCGGGCTTGAGCAGGTTCTGGCTGGCGAGCATGAGCCGCCGCGCCTCGTCCTTGGCCGCGCGGGACAGCGGGACGTGGACGGCCATCTGGTCGCCGTCGAAGTCGGCGTTGAAGGCGGCGCACACCAGGGGGTGAATCTGGATGGCGTTGCCCTCGACCAGGATGGGCTGGAAGGCCTGGATGCCCAGGCGGTGCAGCGTCGGGGCGCGGTTGAGGAGCACGGGGTAATCCTCGATGATCTCCTCCAGCACCTCCCACACGACCGGGTCCATGCGCTCGATGAGGCGCTTGGCGCCCTTCACGTTGTGGGCGTGGCCGTACTCGACCAGCTTGCGCATGACGAAGGGGCGGAACAGCTCCAGGGCCATGCCCTTGGGCAGACCGCACTGGTGCAGCTTGAGGTGCGGGCCGATGACGATGACCGAGCGGCCGGAGTAGTCCACGCGCTTGCCGAGCAGGTTGCGGCGGAAGCGGCCCTGCTTGCCCTTGAGCATGTCGCTCAGGCTCTTGAGCTTGCGGCGGCCGCGCGCCGAGACGGCCTTGCCGCGGCGGCTGTTGTCGATAAGCGAGTCGACGGCCTCCTGGAGCATACGCTTCTCGTTGCGGATGATGACGTCGGGCGCGCCCAGCTCGAGCAGCCGCTTGAGGCGGTTGTTGCGGTTGATGACGCGCCGGTAGAGGTCGTTGAGGTCGGACGTGGCGAAGCGGCCGCCGTCCAACTGAACCATGGGGCGGATGTTGGGTGGAATGACCGGCAGCACCTTGAGAATCATCCACTCCGGCCGGTTGTTGGAGCGGCGCAGGGCCTCGACCACCTTCAGCTGCTTGGTGGCCTTCTTGCGGCGCTGCTTGCTCTTGCCGGTGCGCAACTCGCGGCGCAGCGTCTTGGCCATGGCGTCGAGGTCGATCTGCGACACAATGTCGTCCATCGCCTCCGCGCCCATGCCGGCCTGGAAGATGGGCGTCGCCGTGCCGGTGTTCCACCGCTCGTGGAGGTCCCAATACTCGGCCTCGGTGAGCAACTGGCGCACTTCGAGCTTCTTCAACTCGGTGCGGCGGCTCTCGAGTTCCTTGATCTGGTCGCTGACCTGCTCGTCCAGCAGCTTGTTGAGCTTGTTGTTTTCCTTCTCCAGGTCCTGGAGCAGCTTATCCCGCTCGGCCTGGAACAGCAGGCTGTGCCGCTCCTTCTCCTCGCGGTAGTCGGCCTCGATGTCGCTCAACTGGTTCTGCGACTCTTCCTTGAGCTGGGCCAGGCGCGCCTTGTCACTCTTGGCCGCCTCGAGGCGCTCCATGACCTCGCTGACGCGGGTGTCGCGCTCGCTCTCCAACTGGGCGAGCACGGCTTCCAACTCGGCCTTGCGGTTAGCGAGCTGGTTCTCTAGCTCGACCTTCTGGCGGTTGAGCTTGCCCTCGGCCTCGGCGCGGATGCGGCGCACCTCGCGGTCGATGTCCTCCTCGATGCGC
>CAZLBQ010000433.1:0-5532 GCA_964557745.1 uncultured Anaerolineales bacterium | reverse complement strand
GGAGCCGCGGGGGCGGGCGCAGCGGCGGGCGCGGGCGCGGGGGCGGGGGCCGCCTTCGGTTGGGCCAGGTAGTCCTCGACGTCGAGCTTCACGATACGCCCGCCGGGGCCGGTCCCCTTGACCTGGCGTAGATCGATGCCGTGCTCCTCGGCCATGCGACGGGCAATGGGCGACGCGCGTACGCCTCCGGCCGGCTCGCCGCCGTCTGTCGGCGCTGGCGGGGCTTCCGCCTCCTTGAGCGCCTCACGAGCCTCACCGCGCGGCTCGCCCTCGGCAGCCGCTCCGGTCGCCAGGCGGATGGGTTGCGTGCCAGCCGACTCAGGCAGAATACCTTCGTCCGTTGGCGTGGCGGGGGGCGGGGGGCCTTGCTTGTCGCCGCCGGGAGGAGCGGCGGGCGGAGCGGACGGCGTGTCTTTCGTCGCGGCCGCCGGCTGGCCGTTCGCGCCGTCCACCTTCTCGCCGGGCTGGGCCAGCAGGGCGATGGCCGCGCCGACAGGGTACGTCTCGCCCGGCTGGCCGATAATCTTGGCCAGTACCCCGCTATCGAAGGCTTCTATCTCGATATTGACCTTGCCCGTCTCAATCTCGGCGAGGATGTCGCCCTTGTTGATGGTGTCGCCCTCTTTGACCTTCCAATTGACGATGGTGCCTTCTGTCATGTCGTAGCCCATCTTGGGCATGACCACTTCACTTGACACGGGCTACTCCTTAAGCAACAGGGTGAAGGTAGCAAGGTGAAGGGTGCAGGTTAAGACTTTCAACCTGTAACCTTCAACCTGCAACCCCATTAGCGGATAACGCGCATGTCCTTCAGGCGAGTGATGACGTCGTCGGGCTTGGGAATAGCCGCCTGCTCCAATGCGCGGGCATAGGGCATGGGCGCTTCGGCCAGGCTCACGCGCTCGATGGGCGCGTCGAGGTAGTCGAAGGCCTCGCGTGTCACCGTTGCCGCAATTTCCGCGCCAACGCCGTAGGCGTGCCAGTCCTCCTCGATGATGACGCCGCGATTGGTCTTCTTGACCGAGTTGATCACCGTCTCAGCGTCCCACGGCCGCAGACTGCGCAGGTCCACGACCTCGGCCTCGACGCCCTGCTCGGCCAGCCGGTCGGCGGTCTGCATGGCGACGAGCACCATGCGCGAGTAGGCGATGAGGGTCACATCCTTGCCCGGCCGCTTGACGTCGGCCACGCCAATGGGGACGACATGCTCGCCATCCGGCACCTCACCCTTGCTGCGGTAGAGGCCCGTGTGCTCAATATAGATGACAGGGTCGCGCTGCTTGAAGGCCGCTTTGAGCAAGCCCTTCGCGTCCGCTGGCGTGGCGGGCGTGACAACCTTCAGGCCAGGCACGTGGGCGAAGTAGACCTCGAAGTTCTGGGCGTGCGTCGCCCCCAACTGCGCGCCGGCGCCGCCCGCGGTGCGGATAATCAGCGGGCAATCCACCTTGCCGCCGAACATGTAGTGAACCTTCGCGGCGTGGTTGACAATGGCGTCCATCGCCAACAACGCGAAGTTAATGGTCATGATCTCGGCCACCGGCCGCAGGCCGGCCATGGCCGCGCCTGTCGCCACCCCGGCGATGGCGCCCTCGGCAATCGGCGTGTCGCGCACACGCTCCGGCCCAAACTCGTCGGCCAGCGAGGCCGTGACGGCATAGGACCCGCCATAGGCGTTGATGTCCTCACCCATAATGAAGACATTCGGATCCCGCTTCATTTCCTCGCGCAGCGCGTCCGTGACGGCTTCGAGGTATGTTCGAACAGCCATTGGGGTATATCTCCGTAGTCGGACGACCGACCAGTCGCGCCGGACGGCGGGGCACGGCGTCCAGCGGTGGCAGTCGGTCGACTGCTGTTATTTCTTGAGCCGCGCGGCAGCGGGGCCGCCGATAGGGTCGGCGTAGATGTTCTCGAACAGCGCCTCGGGCGGCGGGGCCGGACTGGCCTCGGCGAAGCGCACCGCCTCCTCGACCTCACGCCGCACGTCGTCTTCCATCTTCTTGGCCGCGCGTTCGGTCATGACGCCCTCATCGATCAGACGGTGGCGGAAAGCGGCGATGGGGTCGCGGTGCATCCACTCCTGGATTTCCTCTTTGTCGCGGTAGCGCTGCGGGTCGGCCATGGAGTGGCCGCGGAAGCGGTAGGTCGCCAGTTCGAGGAAGTACGGCCCTTGGCCTGACCGCGCGTGCTCAGCGGCGCGGGCCATGGCGTCGTAGACGGCCAGCACATCCATGCCGTCCACGCGCTCTGAGGGAATATCATAGGCGCACGTCTTGTCAGTCATGGCCGTCACGGCGGAGTGGACGGCCAGCGCCGTCCCCATGCCGTACTGGTTATTCTCCACAATGAACACAATGGGCACATTCCACAGCTTGGCGAAGTTGAGCGACTCGTGGAAGTAGCCGTTGGGCGTCGTGCCGTCGCCCATGATGACCGCCGCAATGCGGTTTTCGTTGCGATACTTGAAGGCAAAACCCACCCCGACGGCGAGCGGCAGGTGGCCGCCGACGATGGCATAGCCGCCCCAGTGGCCAGCCTCGTAGTCGAAGAAGTGCATCGAGCCGCCCTTGCCCTTGACCAAGCCCGTCGTTTTACCGAACAACTCGGCCATAGCCGCTTTGGTTGGCGCGCCCTTCGCCAGTGAGTGGCCGTGGTCGCGGTAGTGCGACATCAGCACGTCGTCCGGCTCCATCGCGGCTGTCACCCCGACCGCGCAGGCTTCTTGGCCGTTATAGAGATGGACGAAGCCCGCAATACGGCCGCGCGCGTACCACTCGGCGGTCTTATCTTCAAACTCACGGATCAGCATCATCTGCCGCAGCATGTTCTGCAACTTAGTTTTCGTCAGCGGGCGGGTTGCCGTTGCGACTGCCATAGGGATAGGTCCTCCACAACACAATAATTGGATAGAGTCCGAATCAGGGGCCGGGTACGCAGCCCGAAAGCGCCGGGGGCCGCGCCCAGGCGCGCAGTCAATCAAGCCAGGATTGGACAACGCCAGATGGGGAATGCGCGAAGCGCCTCATTTGATTATAAGCGAGAGTTCGTGCCTCGTCAAACAGGTTTTTACTCTCAGCCAATTCTCAGCCAATCCTCATCCGTCCGTAAGGTTTCCTCACTAAACTGACACAGAAGTTCACCACTAAACTATTTTGGAGAGGTCATGCCACGTTCGCTGCTTCCGGTCGTCTCGATACTGTTGATAACCCTGCTCGCCGTCGTTGGTTGCGGTTCTCCGACCGGCGGGACCGCCTCAGCGCCCGCCGCGCCCACAACCGCCCCGGCGCAGACCAACCCCACGTCGGCCCCGACCACCGCCGCGAAAGCCGCCCAGCCGACGAGCGCCCCTGCTGCCCAGGCCAATCCCACAGCGGCCCCGACTGGGGCCGCGCAGGCCGCCCAGCCGACGAGCGCGCCAGCGGCCGCGACAAGCGCGCCCCAGAGCGGGCAATCGGGTGCGGCGCCCGCCGGCGCCATCCGCCTCACCCTGGTTCCGGAGGAGTCGGAGGCTCGCTTCCTGGTCCGAGAGCAACTCGCGCAGCGCAACCTGCCCAACGACGCTATCGGCAAGACCAGGTCCTTTAAGGGCGCCCTCGTCATCGGCCCCGACGGTAAGGTGGTTCGTGACCAGTCGAAGTTCACCGTCGACATGGCAACCCTCCAGACCGACCAGGGGATGCGCGACAACTACGTTCGCCGCAGCGTGCTGGAAACCGACAAGTTCCCTACGGCAGACTTCGTGCCAACCGAGGTCAAAGGGCTGGCGAATCCGCTGCCAACTGCGGGCAATGTGACATTTCAGGTGACGGGGGATATGACAGTCCACGGCGTGACGAAGCCCGTCACGTGGGATGTGACGGGCCAGATTAACGGCAAGACGCTCACCGGCCAGGGCAAGACGGCGTTCAAGTTCGCGGACTTCGGCCTCACCCAGCCGCGCGTGCCTGTCGTGCTGAGCATCGAGGACAACATCCGCCTCGAAGTGGACTTCAAGCTGACCGCGCAGTAGACCAACGCGATGTAGCGCCAACTCCAGTCGGCAGCCCGCCGACTAGAAGTCGGCGCTACATCACTCTCGCCACCTGTCAGTAGTCAAACCCCTTCTGCGCCAGGATACCGGCCTGGTACGGGTGTTTGATCTCGCGCATCTCGGTGACGAGGTCGGCGCGCTCGACGATCTCCGGCGGCGCGCCTCGCCCGGTCAGGAAGAGGTGGAGCCAGGGCGGCTTGGCCTCGATGAGGTCCAGGATGTCGCTCACGGCGACGAGGCCCGTCTGCATGGCGACGTTGACCTCGTCCAGCACCACCATGTCCCACTCGCCCGACGCGATCTCGCGCCGCGCCAGCGCCACGGCTTCGGCGGCCGCCTGCTGGTGGACTTCGTCGGGCAGCTTATCACCCATGATTTTGTAGAAGCCCGCCCCCATGCGTTCCAGCCGCACGCCGGGCAGGTACGTCAGCCCGACCATCTCCCCGTACTGCCACGTGCCCTTGATAAACTGGACAATCAACACCTTCCAGCCGTAGCCGACGGCGCGCACGACCGTGCCGAGCGCCGCCGTCGTCTTGCCCTTACCGTCGCCGGTGTTGACGGCGACCAGGCCCTGCCGTCGCTCGCGCGGCGGCGTCTTCAACGTTTGTGGATCGAGTCCTTGTTCGGTCATGAGTTCTCGCTACCGTCTTCCGTTTCTGGTGGCCGCGTCGGCACGAGGTCGCGGCGATACGTCTTCCACCGCCGGTGCGTGCTTGGCTCTGGCAGCCGCCCCTCGGCAAGGCGGCGCGCCCGCATGCGCTCCTGGGAACGCCGGAGCGCCCGCGCGTAGCTGACCCCCGCCGCCACCGGCCAGAGGATAAACATGATAATCAGAATTCCCGTCAGGAGTGACATGGCCCCTCCTTCTCACTCGTCGCCTTTCTCACCTGCCCGCAGCACATCCAGGCGCGCCACCCACTTGATCCAGAGCCACCCCCGCAGCGTCGGGTGAACGAGCCGCAGCGGCGCGCCGTGGCTATGATTGAGCGCTTCGCCACCGACCGCCAGCGCCAGCAGCGCCCCCTCAGCCTGCGCCAGCGGCAGCGTCACGTTATGTCCAGTAACAGACGTGATGCGCACCGCCGAGCCGTCTGTCATGCCGGCGGCGTTCAGGAGAGCGGCCAGCGGCGTCCCGCGCCAGTGCTGGGTGCTGTACCACCCGTTGGTGCAATCGAGTGTCACCGTCTCCGTCGCCTGGGGCCAGGCGGCCAGGTCGGCGAGGCTCAGCGTCAGGGGCTGGCGCACGCGCCCGTCGACCACCAGCCGCCACGCGTTCACGTCCACCGGCGCAGGGTTGTCGGTCCACATGCCCGTGACGGGCATGGCGTTGCCCGTGAACGAGCCGACCTCACGCGAGCCGCTGAAGCGACGCGCCTCGGCCAATGACTGCTGCACCCCGGCGATAACGGTCAGCCCGGCCCAGGCGAAGACAGCCCCCACTCCCAACACGCCCGCGCGGAGCAACTGCCGCCGCGTGTTGACCAGGCCCCGCGTCGGGC
>CAZLBQ010000432.1:0-5576 GCA_964557745.1 uncultured Anaerolineales bacterium | reverse complement strand
AGAAGGTGATGACCTCCGGCGTCTGGTCGATGGTGGGCAGGTTGCACTTGAACAGCGAGTCGGTCAGCACCTTGCCGTCCTGCATGACAAAGTTCTCCTGCAAGGCCATGCCCAGCCCCATGGAGATGCTGCCCTCGACCTGGCCCAGCAGCGCCAGCGGGTTCATCACCCGCCCGACGTCACACGCCGCGATGACCTTGAGCACCCGGGTCTCGCCCGTCGTGACATCCACCTCGACCAGCGCCGCCTGCGCGCCAAAGCCGAACGCGAAGTGCTGGTACGGCTTCGTCTGCGGCGCGACGTACTGGTAGCGCACACGGGGCGTGCGGCCCTCGCGCTGCGCCTCGCCCACCACGTCGCTGAGGGGGACGCGGTGGCCGTTGCTCGCCACGTAGCCGTCGGCGAAGACCAGCGTGTCGGGCGCGGCGTCCAGCATCTCGGCCGCCGTCTGGCTCAGCAGCGACCGCACCTCCTGGCTGGCGTGGCGGGCGGCGTTACCCGTGACATACGTCTGGCGCGAGGCCGTCGTCGCCTGGCCGTCCGGCGTCAGGTCGGTGTCTGACAGCAGGACGGACACCCACTCGTAGGGCACGCCCAACTCCTCGGTCACGATCTGCGCCAGGACGGTCGGCAGGCCCTGGCCGATCTCGGCGGCGCCCGCCCGCACGATGGCCCGCCCGTCGGGGAAGACCTCGACCTCGGCCCCGGCGGCGTCGTACGAGCCGCTGCCGTAGCCCGTGTTCTTGTAGGCGCAGGCCAGGCCCCAGGCGCGGCGCTTGTCGCCCTCGACGGGCAGGAAGTCGTTGTGCTTCGCCATCTCGGCCGCCACCTTCTCCAACGCCTCGCGCAGCCCACAGCTCTCGGTGAACACCTGGCCGGCGAGGGTCTGCTTGCCGTAGTCCAGGATGTTCTTGCGCCGCATCTCCAGCGGCGAGAGGCCGAGCGCCTCAGCCAGGATGTCCATCTGGACTTCCATGGCGAAACCGCTCTGGGTGACGCCAAAGCCGCGGAACGCGCCCGACGGCACGTTGTTGGTGTACATGGCGTAGGTGTCGACCTTGACGTTCTTGACTTCGTTGGGGCCGGCGGCGTGGGTCGTCGTGCGCAGCATGACGTGGTTGCTCAGGCTGGCGTAGGCCCCACCGTCGCCGTAGACCTCGACCTCGTGGGCCGTCAGCGTGCCGTCCTGCTTGGCCCCCGTCTTCATTTTGATGATGGTCGCCTGGCGTTTGGGGTGGACCATGAGCGACTCTTTGCGGCTCAGGACCATCTTGACCGGCCGCCCCGTCGCCCACGCCGCCAACGCGACGTGGACCTGGACCGAGACGTCCTCCTTGCCGCCGAAGCCGCCGCCGATAAGGCAGTTGATGACACGGATGCGCTCTTCGGGCACGGCCAGCGTCGCCGCGATCTGGGCGCGGTCGCTGAACGGAATCTGGCCGCCGCAGTAGACGGTGATGCGCCCGTCGGCGTCGGGGACGGCCAGCGCCGCCTCCGGCTCGATGAAGGCGTGCTCGACGGTCTGGGTGCGGAACTCGTTCTCGACGATGACGTCGGCCTCGGCGAAGCCCTGGGCGAGGTCGCCCCCCTCCAGGTGGAAGTGGGCCAGGAAGTTGCCATGCGCCCCGTGGCCGAAGCGCTCGACGTTGTCGTGGATGGGGGGCGCGTCGGGCCGCGCCGCCTCCTTCGGCCCCGGCACGACCGGCAGCGGCTCGTAGTCAACCTGGACCAGCTTCAGGGCCGCCTCGGCTACCCCCTCCGACTCGGCCACCACGAGCGCCACGGCGTCGCCGACATACCGCGTCTTGTCGTAGCACAGCACCGGCCAGTCGATCTCGTGGACGCCACAGTCCTTGCGGCCGGGGATGTCGTCGGCGGTCAGGACGGCCACGACGCCCGGCAGCGCCTTCGCCTGCGTCGTGTCGACGCCCCGCAGCCGCGCGTGGGGGAGGGCGCTGCGCAGCGCCCTGGCGTACAGCATCCCGTCGACGTACAGGTCATCGGCGTAGACCCCGCGCCCCGTCACCTTGTCCACGGCGTCCGGGCGCGGCAGGGGCTGGCTGATGGCCTTGAGCGGGGCCTTGACGCCGGGCAAGGGCGGGACGGGCTGGCCGGCCACCTGCTGGATGGCGCGGATGATGGCGTTGTGGCCGGTGCAGCGGCAGATGTTCCAGCGGTGGCCGTCGTAGATCTCTTCGACCGTCGGATTGGGGTTCTTCTCCAGCAGGGCCAGGGTGGACATAATGAAGCCCGGCGTGCAGAAGCCGCACTGCACCGCGCCCTGGTCGATGTACGCCTGCTGGACCGGGTGCAGGCTGCACCCCTCCGGCGGCTGCACCCCCTCGATGGTCGTGATGGCCGCTCCGGCGGCGCGGCGCATCTGGACCAGGCACGAACGCACCGCCTCGCCGTCCTTGATGACCATGCAGCTCCCGCAGTGGCCCGTCGCGCAGCCGTCCTTGACGCCCGTTAGGCGCAGGTCGTCGCGCAGCACGTCCATCAGGAAGGACTTCGGTTCGGCCGTCACCTGGCAGACTTGCCCGTTCACCGTCAGGGTGTAGGTCTGCATGTCGGTCATCGTCATCACCTCCCGCGCGTGTTCCTTAGGCGCTGTAGCCATCCGAGAAGACCTCGATCATCAGGTACGGGTCGCCCAACGGGTAGAGGATGGGGCAGGTGCAGCCGTTGGCGACGTACTCGCGCACCTTGGCCTTGACCTCTTCGGGTGTGCCGCTGGCCGTGATGCGCTGCACCAGATCGTCGGGCACGAGGTGCATGGCCGCCTGGATCTGCTCCTTTGTCGCCGGCCAGCCGAGGAGGCTCTGAATCTGCTTGACCACGTCCTCGCTGACGCCGCTGGCCTTGGCGATGTGGGGCTGCTGGGCCAGGTACTGGGTCAGCAGGCGGCGCGCCCCGTCGAGGGCCTGGGCGCGGTCATTGTGGACCGAGCAGACCACCAGTTGCGGGCGGTCGATGTCGTCCAGGGTGCGGCCGGCGCGCTCGGCGCCGGTCTTGAGCGCCGCCAGCGCCTCGTGGTTGTACTCCGGCGGGACGCAGTAGTTGAGGACGGCCCCGTCGGCGATCTCGCCCGTCAGTTCCATCATCTTGAGGCCCGTCGCGCCAATCATGATGGGCACGTGGCGCGGCTCGCGGCGGCCGTGCACCACGTCCAACTCGACGCCGTGGACGTGGTGGAACTCGCCGTCGAAGGTGACGTTCTCCATGTTCAGGAGGCGGCGTAGGACGATGATTGTCTCCTCCATCGCCTTGAGGGGCTTGCGCCGCTCGATGCCGACCATCGACGCCAACGGGTCCCACCATGCGCCGATGCCGCAGATGATGCGGTCGGGGGCGAGGTCGTCGAGGGTCAGGAACGTCGCCGCCAGCAGGCCGATGTTGCGCGTCCAGTTGTTGATGACGCCCGAGCCGACCTTGATGCGCTCGGTCACGGCGGCGAAAGCCGCCATGGGCACAATGGCGTCGCGCACCAGGCGGCTCTCGGCCTGCCACACGGCCTCGAAGCCGTGCTGCTCGGCGTACTGGGCGAGCTTCATCCCCTCGCGGAGATCATGGGCATCTTGAAGATAGAGGGCCACGCGATCCTGGCTCATGGCCGGCCTCCTGTCGAGTATGGGGGTGGGTCAGTGGAGAAAGTGGTTAGTCGTCTGACGACTTTACTGTATCATTTCTGAAGAGAGTTGTCAAGAGTGCAGCCCAATACTACCCATAATTCTTCGGGTGTCGAATTCGCCAGTTTCGCCCCTTGACAAACGCTAGCGAGGGTGGTATAGTGAAGTTGTCAGACGACTGACCTCTTTTGGTTCCCCTTCCCTGTCGCAAGGAGATGACACCATGATCATCGATGTCCATATGCACCCTACCGACAAGGTCGACGCGGCCTGGCGGCACGGCGGCAAGCCCTTTACCGGCGAGCGCATGCTCAAGATGATGGACGGCCCGTACCTGGTCAACGGCAAGGAGCGGCGGATTGATTACTCCGTCATCCAGCCCCCGCCCGGCAACACCGTGTGGGTCGACGGCATGCGCGGCGGCCGCGACGGCATCCGCGACTACATGGCCTACTGCACCCACCTCGTCCAGACTTACCCCGACCGCTTCATCGGCAACTTCTTCTACAACCCACGCTTTGGCGTCGAGGCGGGCGTGGCGGAGCTGGAATTCCACGTCAAGGAATACGGCTACAAGATGATGAAGCTGCACAGCAACGTGCACGCCTACCGCCCCGACCGCGCCCTCGACTGGGTGCGCCCCGCCGTCAAGAAGTGCGCCGACCTGGGCATCCCGGTCATGATGCACACCGGCGACGGCCCCTACAGCATCCCGACCCAGTTCTACCCCCTCATCAAGGAATTCCGCGACGTCAACTTCATCATCGCCCACTTCGGCGTCCAGACCGGCGGCGTCTACAGCTTCGAGGCGTTGTGGATGGTCATCGACAACCCCAACGTCTACGTCGAGTCGGGCTGGTGCCTCCAGTCGCGCCTGGTCGAGTTCGCCCAGATGATGCCCAAGGACCGCATGATGCTGGGCACGGACTCGCCGCCCAACGAGCCGGGCGTGTGGATCCACATGCTCGAGATTCTGTGCGGCAACTTCCCGCAGGGCTGCAACCTGAGCGAGGAGGACCTGGAAGGCTACCTGGGCAACAATGCCGCCAAGCTGCTCGGCCTCAAGCCTACCCTGCCGCCCCAGACCGAGGTCAAGGGCAACTGGACGCGCTTCATCGACTGAGCATGCGCCCCTTTGCCTACTACGAGCCGCGCACGCTGGACGAGGCCGTCGCTCTGCTAGGGCAGGCGGACGGCCCGGCCAGCGTGCTGGCGGGTGGGACCGACCTCCTGGTGGAGATTAAGGAAGGGCTGCGCCGCGTCGACCACGTCGTCAACATCAAGCGCATCCCCGACCTGACGGGCCTCCGCTACGACGACACAGACGGGCTGCGCTTCGGCGCGCTGACCACGACGCGCGAGATTGAGACGTCGCCGCTCGTGCGGGCGCACTACCCCAACCTCGCCCAGGCCGTCAGCGCGCTCGGCTCAGTCCAGGTCCGCAACCGCGCGACGGTCGCGGGCAACATCTGCCGCGCCTCGCCCTCGGCCGACACGCCACCGCCCCTCATCGCCGACGGCGCGAGTGTGCGGCTGGTCGGGCCGAGCGGCGAGCGAACGCTGCCCCTCGAAGACTTCTTCGTCGGGCCGGGCAAGACCGTCCTGGGCCAGGGTGAACTGGTGGTCGAGTTCAGCGTCCCCGCGCCGCCGCCCCACACCGGCCAGGTCTACTTGAAGCACGGGCGGCGGGCGGCGATGGAGTTGGCGACGGTCGGCGTGGCGGTGACGCTGACGCTGGCCGACGGCGTGTGCTGCGCGGCGCGGGTCGTGCTGGGCGCGGTTGCGCCGATACCTCTCCGCGCCCGCCAGGCGGAGGCCGTGCTGCGCGGGCGGGTCGTCGACGAGGGCGTGGTCGAGGCGGCCGCCGAGGCGGCGATGGCCGAGGCGCGGCCCATCAGCGACGTCCGCGCCAGAGCAGACTACCGCCGCGAGATGGTGCGCGTCCTA
>CAZLBQ010000431.1:0-5582 GCA_964557745.1 uncultured Anaerolineales bacterium | reverse complement strand
CACAGCGGAGAACATCCTCGGATTCGAGCCCCTGGAACCGCTGGAACTGGCGCAGCGCGGCGTCGAGATGACCGAGATGTCGTGGCCCGTCGAGCCGCGTGGCCTGTATCACCTGCTCGTCCGCGTCCACCGCGACTACGGCTGGCCCGCCCTGTACATCACTGAGAATGGCATGGCCGCACCCGATCAACTCGTGGACGGGCGCGTGGACGACCCGCGCCGCATTGCCTACCTACGCAGCCACTTCCAGGCCTGCCTGGACGCCATCGCCCAGGGCGTGCCGTTGCGCGGCTACTTCCAGTGGTCGTTGATGGACAACTTCGAGTGGGCGCACGGTTACAGCAAGCGGTTCGGCATCGTCTACGTCGACTATGAGACGCAGGCGCGCATCCCGAAGGCCAGCGCCGACTGGTATCGCCAGGTCATCACCACCAACGCGCTCGATAGCTGATCGCAGATGGCAGATGGCAGATAGCAATTGGCCTATGGCGGATGGCAAATAGCCTACAGCAAATGGTCCGCGCCATCCACTATCCGCCATAGGCTATCGGCCATCCGCCATCCGCCGCTTTCACTCACCAGGGAGAGCCTCGTGGCCGACTCGCGTCCTACCAAGCCGATGAGCGACTCCAAGATTTCGATGATGGAGATTGTCATGCCCGACCACGCCAACGGGTTGGGCAACATTTTTGGCGGTCGGGTGATGGCCCTCATCGACATCGCTGGCGCCATGTCGGCCATGCGCCACTGCCGCGAGCGGGTCGTCACCGCCTCCATCGACCGCCTCGACTTCCGTGCGCCCATCCACGTCGGCGAGTTCATCATCCTGCTCGCCAACGTCAACTACGCGGGCCGCACCTCAATGGAGGTGGGCGTCAAGGTCTATGGCGAGCACCCGCTGACAGGTGAGCAGCGCCACACCTGCACCGCCTACCTGACCTACGTCGCGCTCGACCCGACCGGCCACCCCACACAGATACCCGAGGTCGTACCGGGGACAGACGAGGAGCGCGATTGGTACGCGGGCGCCCAGGAACGCCGCGCGCGGCGGCTGGCCGAGGCGCGGCGCGAGCCGACGGTCAGATAAGCTGGGGCAGGCTGCGGAGCAGCATGTAGACGGCGACGCCGATGACGAACCAGGCAAAGGCGCGGCGCAGCCCTTCGGGCGACGTACGCCGCGCCAGGGTGATCCCAACGGCCATGCCGACCGCGCCCAGGGCGACAAAGCGCAGCGTGACCGACCAGTCCAGCCCGCCCTGGCCCAGGTGGCCGGCCAGACCGGCCGCGCTGTTGAGGGCGATAATCGGCAGCGAGGTGGCGATGGCTTCGCCCATCCCCAACCCGACGAGCATCACTAACGCGGGCACAATCAAGAAACCGCCGCCGACGCCCAGGAAGCCGGTGAGGATGCCGACGCCCAGCCCCGCCAGCCCGACCTTGAGCCAGCTTGGCTCGATGGGCTGGTCTACCTTGGGCCGCTTGGGGGAGCGGAGCATCAGCCCGGCTACGACCAGCATCAGCAGGGCGAACAGGACGAGCAGGATGACCCCAGGCACGAGATGGGTGAACTGCGAGCCGAGGGTTGCGCCGAGGATGCCCACCCCGCCGAAGATGAGAGCCGAGCGCCACTGGACCGTCCCGTTCCGCCAGCGCAGCCAGCTACCGAATACAGCGTTGAGGCCGACAACGGCCAGCGAGGTCGTTACCGCCGCGGCGGGCGACTGACCGACGACATAGACCAGCACCGGCACCGTCAGAATCGACCCGCCGCCGCCCAGCCAGCCGAGGGAGACCCCGATGGCGACGGCGAGCAGCGAGGACAACCACCACATGATGTCCATCGTGTATCATCCTTAGGACACTGGAAACCAACTGTCGAGGCGAACCTGCGTGTTCGCCCTGGGTAGGGATCGGGTAGACAGGGAGGTCTACCCCTACGTTAGATGGACGCCGCGCGGGAAGGGTTACACAGGTTCGAGAGCCTGTAACCGCTTGCTGAAAACTGCATCTAACCAGGCGTACGGCTGACGATGATGTTGACCCAGGAGGATGACGGTGCTACTGCGACGCTTGTATCACGACGAACTGGCTCAGGCGAGCTATCTCATTGGCTGTCAGGCCACCGGCGAGGCGCTGGTGGTGGACCCTAACCGCGACATCGAACAGTATGTAGACGCGGCCGCGCGCGAAGGGCTGCGCATCACGGCGGTGACTGAGACCCACATCCACGCCGACTACGTCTCCGGCTCCCGCGAGCTGGCCGCCCGGACGGGCGCGCGGCTGGTCCTGTCGGCGATGGGACCGACCGAGTGGCAGTACAGCTTCGCCGACGAGCCGAATGTGACCCTCGTCCGCGACGGCGACACCTTCGGCGTCGGCAACGTGCGTATCGAGGTCGTCCACACCCCCGGCCACACGCCGGAGCACATCTCGTTTCTGGTGACCGATACCCGCGCCGCCGACCAGCCCATCGGCATCCTCACCGGCGACTTTGTCTTCGTCGGCGACGTCGGGCGGCCCGACCTGCTGGAGCGCGCGGCGGGCTATGCCAACACGATGGAAGCCGGGGCGCGCGTCCTGTTCGCCTCGCTCCAGCGCTTCCGCGCCCTGCCCGACTTTGTCCAGGTCTGGCCCGCCCACGGGGCCGGGAGCGCGTGCGGCAAGGCCCTGGGAGCCGTCCCGTCCAGCACCGTCGGCTACGAGAAACTGTTCAACTGGGCGTTCCAGATCCCCAACGAGGCGGGTTTCGTGAGCGCCGTCCTCGAAGGCCAGCCCGACCCGCCCGTCTACTTCGCCCAGATGAAGCGCATCAACCGCGACGGCCCCCCGCCGCGCCCGGCCACGCCCGCCGTCGCCACGAACGTGGGCAGCCTGGTGGCGGCGCGCGAGAGCGGCTTGCTCCTGGTCGACACCCGCCCGGCGGACCAGTTCGCGGCGGGCCACATCCCCGGCGCTCTCAACCTGCCGGCCAACGGTCCACTGTTGACCTGGGCGGGCTGGCTGCTGCCCTACGACCGCCCCTTCGGCCTGCTGGCCGATGAGAAGGCGCTGCCGGGCGTCCTCCAGAGCCTGAGCCTGATTGGTCTGGACAACATCGCCGGCGTCTGGGCAGCGGGATTAGTCGAAGCGTGGGAGGCCGCCGGGCTGCCCCTGGCGACGTACGAGCGGCAGGCGGCGCGGGAGGCCGCCGCGACCATCGCCCGCAACGGCCTGACGGTGCTCGACGTGCGCACGCCGGACGAGTTCGCCCAGGGCCACATTCCCGGCAGCCGCCACATCCCGCTGGGCCGCCTGCCCAACCGCCTGTCTGAATTGCCCCCGGCCACGCCCATCCTTGTTACCTGCCAGGCCGGCAGCCGCTCGCCCATCGCCGCCAGTGTCCTCAAGGCGGGCGGCTGGGCGACGGTGATCGAGATGAACGATGGCTTTGAGGGCTGGCAGAAGGCGGGCCAGCCGGTCGAGCGCGGCACGTAACCCCGTAACCATAGTCGTCTACAGGAGTAACTCCAGTATGTTTGGTTTTGGCAAGAAGGACCCATCCAACATCACCCCCGCCCAGGTCGAGGAGCGCGTCAAGGCGGGCGAGAACCTGTTCATCCTCGACGTGCGCGAGCGGTCGGAGTACGCCGAGGCGCGTGTGCCCAACAGCAAGCTCGTCCCGCTGGGCGAGTTGTCCATGCGTCTCAGCGAGGTACCCAAGGGCCGCCCTGTCGCCGTCATCTGCCGTTCCGGAAACCGTAGCGGCGTGGCGACGAGCATCCTGAAGCGGGCAGGCTACGACCCCGTGTACAACATCGACGGCGGCATCATCGCCTGGGCGCGCCACGGCCTCCCCGTCGAGCGCGGTGGGCGCTAGCTGCAGCCCGCTGGCGCAGGAACTCGCAGCACGAGAGTAAGATTACGTCAGGTTTCCCCCTCCAATAGGGGGTATAAAGAAGTACCCCGGCTTCGCGCCGGGGTTTTTTGTGCGAGGTACAGTATGCCGCAGCGAGCCGATCTCCGCAATATCGCGATTATCGCCCACGTCGACCACGGCAAGACGACGCTGGTGGACGCCATGCTCAAGCAGAGCCACGTCTTCCGCGACAACCAGACCGTCGGTGAGCGTATCCTCGACTCGAACGCGCTGGAGCGCGAGCGCGGCATCACCATCCTCGCCAAGAACACCGCCATCACCTACGGCGACGTCAAGATCAACATCGTCGACACGCCGGGCCACGCTGACTTCGGCGGCGAGGTCGAGCGCGTCCTCAACATGGTTGACGGCGTGCTACTGCTGGTGGACGCCGTGGACGGCCCGATGCCGCAGACGCGCTTCGTGCTGCGCAAGGCCCTCGAACTGGGCCTGCCCGCTGTGGTCGTCATCAACAAGGTAGACCGCCCGCAGTCGCGGCTGGACTACGTCGCCAACGCGACCTTCGACCTGTTCATCGACCTGGGCGCGACGGACGCGCAGGCCGACTTCCCCATCGTCTATACCAACGCCCTGACGGGTCAGGCCAGCCTGACGCCGGACAAGCTGGGGCCGAACCTCCAGCCGCTGTTCGACACCATCCTGAGCCACATTCCCGGCCCGACGGTGGTCCTGGACGCGCCGACGCAGATGCGCGTCAACCTGCTGGCCTACGACGACTACAAGGGCCGCCTGGCAACGGGCCGCCTCTTCGCTGGCAAGATCAGCAAGGCTCAGGAGGTGGTGATCTTCGGCCACGAGGGGCAGACGACGACGGGCAAGATCGCCCAGGTGTTCATCCACCAGGGGCTGTCGCGCCAGGAAGTGCCGAGTGTCGAGGCGGGTGAGATCGTCACCATCGCCGGTCTGCCCGACGTCGGCATTGGCGAGACCATCGCCGACAAGGACAACCCTGTCGCCCTGCCGCCCATCCGCGTCGAGGAGCCGACGCTGCGCATGATGTTCATGGTCAACACGTCGCCCTTCGCCGGTCGCGAGGGCCAGAACGTGACCAGCCGCAAGCTGCGCGAGCGGCTGTACCAGGAACTCGAGCGCGATGTGGCGCTGCGCGTGGAGGACACCGACAGCGCCGACCAGTTCTCGGTCTCGGGGCGCGGCGAGCTGCACCTGGCGATTCTCATCGAGACGATGCGCCGCGAGGGGTTCGAGCTGGCCGTCTCCAAGCCGGAAGTCATCTTCCACGAAGGCGAGGGCGGCGAGCGGCTGGAGCCGATGGAGCAGGTGAGCATCGAGGTCCCGGAGTCCGTCATGGGCGTGGTGGTCGAGATGCTCGGCAAGCGGCGCGGGCGCATGGTCAACATGCACCCCGGCGACATGGGCATGGTCCACCTGGAGTACATCGTCCCCACGCGCGGCCTGCTGGGCTTCCGCTCGGCGTTCATGACCGCCACACGCGGCGAGGGCATCGTCAACGCCCTCTTCCACGGCTACGAGCCGTACTGCGGTGAGATCGAGACGCGGGAGCATGGCTCGCTGGTCGCCTGGGAGACGGGCATGGCGACGAGCTACGCCATGGAGGCGCTGGAGGATCGCGGCACGTACTTCATCAAGCCGGGCGACGAGGTCTACGAGGGCCAGGTCGTCGGCCAGCACATCCGCGACATCGACC
>CAZLBQ010000430.1:0-5589 GCA_964557745.1 uncultured Anaerolineales bacterium | reverse complement strand
CCCGCCCGCCAGGAACACCTGGACCGTCGGGTAGCCGACCGGCCCGTTGGGCAGCACATCCACCAGGCGCGGGACGGCGCGGTTGACCCGCTCCCAGTCCTCGACGCCCGGGCGCGGCAGACGCGCGGCGTGGGCGATGGCCGGGATGTGGAGCAGCAGGTTGGTACTGCCGCCAAACGCCGCGTGGACGACCATGGCGTTGTGCAGCGCAGCCTCGGTGAGGATTTTGTCGCCCGTGATGCGCTGGGCCTCCAGCGCCATGAGCGCCTGGGCCGAGCGCCGCGCCATATCGGTCCAGATGGGCTGCCCTGACGGGGCCAGCGCCGAGTGGACCAGGGACAGGCCCAGCGCCTCGCCGACCACCTGGCTCGTCGCCGCCGTGCCCAGGAACTGGCAGCCGCCACCCGGCGTCGCGCACGTCCGACAGCCAATCTCCGCCGCCTCTTCCAGCGTCACCAGGCCGTGGGAGTAGCGCGCCCCGATGGTCTGGGCCTTGCCCGCATCCTCCCCTTCCGTTGGGGATAGGGTTACACCGCCGGGCACGAGGATGATGGGGTAGTTCGTCTGCCCCGCCAGGGCAATCATCATGGCGGGCAACCCCTTGTCGCACGTCGCCACACCCATGATACCGCGCCGCGTGGGCAGCGAGCGCATCAGCCGCCGCAGCACGATGGCCGCGTCGTTGCGGTAGGCCAGACTGTCCATCATGCCGACGGTGCCCTGCGTTCGCCCGTCGCACGGATCGGTGACGAAGCCCGCGAAGGGGATGGCCCCGCGCGCCTTGAACTCCTCGGCCGCCGCCTGCATCAGCAGGCCGACCTCCCAGTGGCCGGTGTGGTAGCCTAGCGCGATGGGCGAGCCGTCGGGGGCGCGGATGCCGCCTTGGGTGCTGAGGATGAGGAACTCCTTGCGGCGCAAACCCTTCGGGTCCCAGCCCATGCCCGCGTTCTGACTGAGGCCAAACAGGTCGCCGCTGGGCGCGTTGAGCAGCAGCTCGCGGTCGAGCGGCAGCGCGCCCTGCGGCCCGTCGGCGTGGGTCTGGACGTCGTAGACCGTGGGGTCGGGGGAGTCGATCGGAATGGTAGGAAGGGAAGAAGATGTGGGAAGGGTGGGAAGGGTGGGAAGAGAGTCGGATTTCGTGGTCATTGGAAGGCCTTTGGAGGAGGATTATTTCAGGTGGTAGGATTATAGCCCGTGGCGCGAGGCGCGCAAGGTGACGCTAGTGCGGCACGGGCGTTCGGGCTAGGCAAATCCCTGCGGCTAGGGTAGAATACGGCGGTCGATATTCATCCCACAAGCTATCCGTCATCCGCCATCTGCTATCCGCCATACGCTATCTACCATGCCAGAGTCATCCAGCCCTCTCCTCCACATCAACGACGCCACGGTGGTCAAGGGTCGCGGGCTGCGCGTCCTCGACAGCCTGACCCTGGCCATCCCCGAAGGCGAGCATACGGCCATCCTCGGCCCCAACGGGTCCGGCAAGTCGTCGCTCATCAAGCTCATCGCCTACCTGCACTACCCCCTGGTCCACGAGGACCGCTCGCCGCCCGTCCAGGTCTTTGGCCGCGCCCGCTGGAACGTATTCGATCTGCGCCAGCAACTCGGCATCGTCTCGCCCGAACTCCACGACACCTTCACCGACCGCCACCACGGACGGCTCAAGGGGCTGGACGCCGTTGTCACGGGCTTCTTCGCCAGCCTCGGCCTCTTCGAGCACCAGCCCGTGACCGACGACATGCGGGTGGCGGCGCGGGCGGCGTTGGACATGATGGAGGCGGCGCACCTGGCGAGAAAGCCTGTAGAGGAGATGTCGACAGGCGAGGCGCGCCGTATCCTCATCGCCCGCGCCCTCGTCTCCAACCCCCGCGCGCTGCTGCTGGACGAGCCGACGACCGGCCTGGACATGCTCGCCGCGCGCCGCTTCCTGGAGACGCTGCGGGGCATCGCCCGCGCCGGGAAGACGGTCCTGCTCGTCACGCACCACGTCGAGGAAGTCCTGCCCGAGATCCAGCGCGTCGTTCTGCTGGACCGGGGGCGCATCTACCTGGACGGCCCCAAGCGCGACGTCCTGACCACCGACCACCTCTCCGCCCTCTACGGCGCGCCCATCGAGGTCCACGAGGTGGCCGGTGGCTACTACGCGGCTCGGCATGGCTAAGAGTAAGGGGCCTCGGCTACCTGTTGTACTCACACCTGCCAAGGGCTACGGTCCGTTCGACTTTTGCGTCCATCCGATGTACAATTGTTCTCTATTGCAAACGCGGATGGGAGGTGAGTATGACAACGCAAACGGAGCGGCAGGTATGGCTGGGGACGACGGCGTGGGCGTTTGATAGCTGGGTCGGCCCGTTCTACCCGCCCGGCACCAAGTCCGGCGACTACCTGACCGAGTACGCCAAACACTTTTCCGCCGTCGAGATCGACTCGACCTTCTACGCCATCCCCCGCGAGAGCGTGGTGGCGGGCTGGGCAGCCAAGACGCCGGACGGCTTTCTCCTCTGCCCCAAGTTCCCCCAACTCATCACCCACGAGAAGCGCCTCGCCGACTGCGAGCTAGAGACCGAAGCCTTCCTGCACACCCTGCGCCTGCTCGGCCCGAAGCTCGGCCCGCTCGTCCTCCAGTTCGAGTACACCTTCCAGGCCGACCAGATGACGGCCCTGGCCGACTACCTGGACACGCTGCCCGGCGACCTGCGGTACGGCGTCGAGGTGCGCCACCGCAGCTGGCTCAAGGACGACTTCTACGCCCTGCTGCGCGAGCGCAACGTCGCCCTCGTGATGTCCGACCTGTACTACATGCCGCGCGTCGTCCAGCGCACCGCCGACTTCGCCTACATCCGCCTGTTGGGCGACCGCCGCAAGATTCCCGGCGACATGGGCGAGATCGTCCAGGACCGCACCACCGACCTTGAGTGGTGGCGCGACCAGGTTGTCAAGCTGCGCGAGGACGGCGCCGAGGTGTTCGTCTTCATCAACAACAAGTACGAGGGCCACTCGCCCGCTACCGTCCGCCGCTTCGAGGCCCTGCTGGCGCAGCCATCTACCCAGTCAGACCCTCGGTAATTGTGAGCTAATGTTTGTGGTATAATTCGGATCGTGTAGAGGGAAGACATGGAGGAGCAACCAATGGCAGCGGAACCCGTGGCTCATATCCTCACCTCCGTCCAGTTCACCACGACACCGAATGGACGGCGTCTGGCCGTTCTCAGTGCAGATGATTGGGAGCGCCTCATCGAGTGGCTGGAAGACCTGGAAGACAGGCGGATCATCGAGGCCGCCCAAGAGCATCTGCGGACCGGTCCCGAAGAAGCGGGCGCCATCCCTCTGGAGCAAGCCCTGCGTGAGCTATAAGGTATGGGTCGACCCCCAGGCGCTCGCCGAAGCCAAAACGGCGCCCGGGCACGTCCGCCAGCGGCTCAAACGCGCCTGGCTCGCCCTGCAAGACAATCCCCGCCCGGCCCTGAGTAAGCCCCTTGACTGGCCGCCTGCCAAGTTCGAGCCGCGTCGCCTGCGCATCGATGACTGGCGTATTATCTATGCCGTAAACGACGTGGACCGCTGGGTCGAGGTGCTCGCCGGCGTAACCGCCCGCCCTACGACTACGGTGACCTGGCCGACTTGCTCAGTCACGTAGAGTGATGATGATAGTAAAAATGGTTGGTCTCCGTTGTCCTAACCATTTGGCTGCCATTGACCTCGACTCGTCATCCACTTTCCGCCTCCACCATGACCTCCCCTAGTCCTGAAACCACCCACCGCGTGACCGCTGCCATCCCGTGCTACAACGGGGCGCAGTGGCTGGCGCAGACCGTCGCCTCGCTCCACAGCCAGACCCGTCCCCCCAACGAGATTCTCGTCATCGACGACGGCTCGACCGACGGCTCGGCCGACGCGGCGCGGGCGGCCCGGGCGCGTGTCATCGTCCACCCCCACAACCAGGGCCTGGCTGTCGGGCGCAACACGGCCCTCGCCGCTGCGACGGGCGACATCCTCGTCTTCGTGGACGTGGACGCCACGGCGGACCCACGACTGATCGAGACTCTGCTGCGCGGCTTCACGGCGCCGGACATCGCGGGCGTCGGCGGGGCGGGCGTCGAGGTCCACCGTGTCACCCGCGCCGACGACTGGCGCGCCCGCCACGCTCAGCAGTGGTTCGGCCCGCGCGCCAACCCCGAAGCGCCGTTTCTGTTCGGGCTGTGCGCAGCCTACCGCGTCGCGGCGCTGCGGGCGGTCGGCGGCTTTGACACGCGGCTGCGCACCAACGCCGAGGACATGGACATGGGGCTGCGGCTGCGGGCGGCGGGCTACCGCCTCGTCTACACCCCCGAGGCGCGGGTCTACCACCAGCGCGCCGACACGCTCACCAGTTTGGTGAAGACAATGGACCGGTGGTATTATTGGGCGACGCGGGTGCGCCGCGCCCACCACGCCCAGCCCTGGCGGTTGTACGCGGGCGTCGTGCGCAGCCTGACCGTCCATCCCGTCCAGGACCTACTCGCCCTGCGCCCCGACCTGGCCCTCATCGACCTGCTGATGGCGGGCGTCAAGCTGCGGGCCGTGACAAGGGCGCTGGTTGAAAGTTGAAGGTTACAGGTTGCAAGTGAAGGCAAATTCAGCCCGCGCGGCCCTGGTGACAGGGGGCGCGGGTTTCATTGGCAGTCACCTGGCCGAGCGGCTGCTCGCCGCGGGCTACCAGGTCCACATTCTCGACAACGAATCGACCGGCCTGCGCGCCAACGTCCCCGATGGCGCGACCTATCAACGCGGCGACACGGCCAACATGGCTGACGTGCGCGCGGCGTTCGCGCGGACCGACGCGGGCCACGCCCCGTACGCTGTCGTGTTCCACGTCGCGGGCCAGGCGTCGACCATTCGGTCGTTCGCCGACCCCGGCGGCGACTTCCAGACCAACGCCCTGGGGACGATGAACGTCGTCCAGGCGTGCCTGGACGGCTGCGTGCCGCGCCTGGTGTTCGCCTCGTCCATGACCGTCTACGGCCACCCGGCGCGGCTGCCCGTCGGCGAGGACGAGCCGTGCCGCCCGGTGTCGTACTACGGCATCTCCAAGTACGCCGCCGAGCGCTTCATCCTGGCGACGGCCCAGCGGCCCGACCTGGCCGCGCCGTTCCACGCCACAGCGTTCCGCATGTTCAACGTCTACGGCTCGCGTCAGCGCCTCGACAACCCCTACCAGGGCGTGGCGGGCTTCTTCATCGGCTCGGCGCTGGCGGGCGCGCCCATCACAGTCCACGGCACGGGCGAGCAGTCGCGCGACTTCGTCCACATCGACGACGTCGCCGCCGCGTGGCTGGCGGCCATCGACGCCCCTCAGACTTTCAACCAGGTCTTCAACCTCGGTGAGGGGCGGCGGCGGACCATCAACGAGTTGGCCGACACGGTCATCCAGGCCGCCGGCCGCACCCGCGCCGACTACCCGTTGCACTGGGGGCCGCGCCGGCCGGGCGACCAGGAGCACATGGAGGCCGACATCACGCGCCTGCGGGCGGCGCTGGGCTGGGAGCCGCGCGTCGGTTTCGCCGAAGGCATGGCGCGGACCATCGCCTGGGCGCGCGAGCAGCTGGGCGT
>CAZLBQ010000429.1:0-5594 GCA_964557745.1 uncultured Anaerolineales bacterium | reverse complement strand
AGTTGTACAGCCTGGCCATGAGAATCTGCCAGCTCAGTGGGCCAAATCGGAGACGACCCTGAACGCTCGGCTCGTTCTTGCTCTCGCCTGCATGGGGCCGCACAATACATCTGTCGTTCTTTCGTCTTTTATCGAAGGAAGTCAGCCCTTACCGCCTCTCGTTCCAGTGAGACTTGAGGGCCGCCTGGACGGGCTTCGTCCTGATGGAACCTTTGGCCAGCCCGACATGTTGTTGCAAGGTGGGCGAACTCTCTTCATGCTTGAGATGAAGGTTCGAGGTATATCGTCTGCACGAGCCACCTATGGACCTGAGCAACTTCTCAAATACCTGTCACTGGCCGAGTATTCACGTTGCCACTTTGGGATAGAGCAGGTTTTTCATCTCATTATGGTACCTGACAACGGCGTCAGTCCTTTCCGTCTACCCCATGCTTGGCTAGAGGGATTTGATCGTTCTCTAGAGTCTATTACTGTCAGATGGGAAGGGCTTGAGGACGCGACACGGATACCCAAGTGGGGGGCCAAATTGAAAGACAGCGAGTGGAAGACAAAAATGCAGCAAGAGAGTCAACGCACAGCGATATACCGCGTGCCTTATAGGAACTTGCAGGAACGCGTCATGAGCCTTGTTCCGCAAGACACGGCAATGGCGACCCAGTATGTGCGGCAACTGGACAAGGTAGTCCTACACGCCGAACCGGAGCCTAGAACTTAGGCAACTCGCTGATCTACTCACTAGGGGCGAAAGATGACTCACAGAGATGAGAGTCTCTTGCATCACCGAACTGCATACGGAGAGACGTTGGCGCAAGGCGAGGTGCAGATTCTCCGGGCCTGGTACGCGGCGCAATATGCGGCAGAGGCGGACTTGCTCGGTCTTGCCAATGCGCCTCAGCCTCTCCACTTGCTCGAAAGTCAGTTAAATGATGCGATGCGGCAGTTAGGCGATGCGGTTCATCGCATACAGGAACTTGTGGCCGAAAACGAATCGGTGCGACGGCAGATTAACAGCCTCCACAAGCATCTCTCGACAAGATATATCACCGGTGCATAAACGAGACTCGGGAAGTGAGGCTCTACCTTGCTCAACCAACGCTCCCTCGCCACCGTCGCGGGCTCGCGCTACACGGCGGAGTTCCTCAAGCCCGCCTATGGGTCGTACTGCTTCGCCCATATCCCGGACACCGTCAAGGCGCTGTTCGGCGTGCCCGCCGCGACGCCCCTGCCGCCCGACGTCCTACCCGCCGCGAGCGGCTACGACCACGTCATCTTGTTCCTCATCGACGCCTTCGGCTGGCGCTTCTTCGAGCGCTACGCCGACGAGGCGCCCTTCCTGAAGGAGATGCTGGCGGGGGGCGTCGTCTCGCAGCTCACGTCGCAGTTCCCGTCCACGACCGCTGCGCACATCACGTGCATGAACAGCGGCCTGCCCGACGGCGTCAGCGGTGTCCACGAGTGGTTCTACTACGAGCCAGCCGTCGACGCCGTCATCGCCCCGCTGCTCTACTCCTACGCCGGCGAGACCAAGCCGGAGGGCCTGACCAAGCTGGGCGTCAAGGCGGGCGACATCTTCCCCGACGCCACGCTCTACCTGCCCCTCCAGGCGGCGGGCGTCCAGTCTTACACCTTCAATCACCAGAGCTACGCCCGCTCGTCCTTCACGACGTTCTACAACCGGGGCGCGGACGGCGTCCCCTACCTGACCTGGGCCGAGGCGCTCGTCAACCTGCGGCTCAAGCTGGCGCAGACGCCGGGCCGGGCCTACGCCTACCTGTACTTTGGCTTCGCCGACGCCCTGCTCCACACCTACGGCCCCGACACGCCCCAGGTCGACGCCGAGGCGCGGGCGCTGCTGTGGCTGCTCGACGGCTGGCTACGCGACATGCGTCCCGCCCCGCGCACGCTCCTCCTCGTCACGGCGGACCACGGCATGGCCCAGGTCTCGCCCAAGACGACAGTTTACCTGAACCAGCGTCTGCCGGAGCTGCTGCCGCTGCTGCGGGTGAACCGCCGGGGCGATCTGATTCGCTTTGGCGGCTCGCCGCGGGACCTGTTCCTCTACGTCCGCGACGCGGCGCTGGCCGAGGCTGAGGCGCTTCTCACCCAGGCGCTGGCGGGCCAGGCGCTCAGCGTCAAGACGGCCGACCTCATCGACCAGGGCTTCTTCGGCCCGCCGCCCGTGTCCCAGCGGCTGCTGGACCGCGTCGGCAACCTGGCGATCCTGCCCTTCGCCGGCGAGGCGGTCTTCTGGTACGAGAAGGACCGCTTCGAGCAGAAGTTCTACGGCCACCACGGCGGCCTGACGCCTGAAGAGATGGTCATTCCCTTCATGGCCTATGAGATGGAACGGTGAGCGAGGACCGCCTGGACGTCGCCGTCGTCGGAAACGTCGGCATCGACACCTGCGTGTTCCTGTACGGGCGCGACGTCGATTGGAGCGTCGAGGCCAACTTCACGCAGAATATCGACTATGTCGGGCAGGCGGGGGGCTTCACGAGCCGCGGCTACGCTCAGTTGGGCAAGCGGACGGCGTTCATCGGGACGGTGGGGGACGATTGGGGCGGGCGGCTGGTGCGCGAGGCGTTCGCCGCCGACGGCGTGGACACGACGGGCCTGTGGGTGGACGCGGCGGGAACGAGCCGCAGCGTCAACATCATGTATAGTGACGGGCGGCGCAAGAACTTCTACGACGGCAAGACGGCGCTCGACTACCGCCCCGACCTGGCCGTGTGCCACCAGGTCCTGAGTCGCGCCCGCCTGGCCCACGTCCACCTGCCGAACTGGGCGCGCTTCCTGCTGCCAATGGCCAAGGAGTTGGGCCTGACCGTCGCCTGTGACCTCCAGGACGTCGTGACGCCCGACGACCCGTACCGCCAGGACTTCATCGAGCACGCCGACATCCTGTTCTTCTCGGCGGCGAACTGGGACGACCCCCGCCCGCTCATCGCGCGCTTCCGCCAGGGGCGGCCGGACCGGGTCGTCGTGTGCGGCATGGGAGCGCGGGGCTGCGCCGTCGGCTCGGCCGAGGGCATCCAGGTCTTCCCGCCGCCGCCCCTCGACCTGCCCATCGTGGACACCAACGGCGCGGGGGACGCGCTGGCCGTCGGCTTTCTGACCAGCTATGTCCTCGACGGCTACTCGCTCGGCGACGCGGTCCTGCGCGGCCAGATCGCCGCCCGCTGGACCTGCGCTCAGAAGGCGTCGTCGTCCGACCTGATACGCCCGCCGATGCTCGACGCATACTTTCAGAGTTTGAGACAGAATTTACAGAATGAACAGAATTACTCCTGATTCATCCTTCGTCTTTCGTCCTCGGTCCTTCGTCCCCGCGGCCTACACCTCTTCCTCCCACTCGGTGCGGCCGCGCGCCTTGCGCTCGGCGCGGGCCTTCTCCTCCATCCGCACCGTCACCACCTCCGACTTGGCGCGCTCCAGCGCCTTGACCACGTCCATGTCGGCGCCGCCCTCGCGGCTCAGGCGCGGGTTGATGCGCACCATGACCGGCACCCGCACCAGCGGCCCCAGGATGACCGCCTCGCCCACGTTGAGGCCCGGCAAGTCGGCCAGCAGGCCCTCGGAGATGCCCTCAGCCGCCTGCTTGATGGCCGTCTGGTCCTGCGGGTTGGTCAGGCGCATGATGATCTGCGAGTTGCACTGGCTCAGCACGTCGGAGTGGACCTTGTACGGGCGCTGCGTCACCAACACCAGGAACATGCCGAACTTGCGGCCCTCGGCCGAGATGCGGCGGATGATACTCGCCGCCTGGCCCGCCTCGTTCTTGCTGCTGCCGCCGGGGATGAAGTTGTGCGCCTCCTCCAGGACAAAGAAGGCGGGCCGCGCCAGCCCCTCGGTGACGGCCTTGCGCCACGTATCGTTGAGCACCTTCGCCACCACGTAGTCCGCCACCTGCGAGTCCATCCCCGCCAGGTCCACGGTTGAGAGGGTCATGGGCTTGAGCAGGTCGTCCATGGGCACGTCCTCGAAGCCCCAGATGTCCATCTTCTCCAGCGCCTGGATGTACTTGACGGCCTTCTGCGCCCCGTTGACCAGGTCAGGCGGCAGATTACCGTTCGCGCCGTCGCCGCCAATGGGGACCGTGCGCGCCGGCTCCGGCTCTGGCTCCGCCTGGGCTGCCTCGCTGCCACTCCACAGGTCGTCCCACCCGACGTCGTCTCCGCCGGGGCGCGGCTCGTAGTCCACGCCCGACTTCTCCGACCAGCGCTTGCGGGCGTAACTGGTGAACTCCTCGCCGTCGCCGATGGACGGGTTGAGGGGGCGGGCGCGGCTGGCCTTGGCGGGCGGCTCGGCCTCGTACGTCTCGCCGCGGTTGGCGAGGCGCTCCAACTCCTGGCGGAACATCTTGACGGTGTAGTCGCGGCCCTGGAGCGACTTATAGACGTGCTGGACGGCATTGCGGATATTGGCGAAGCTCGCCGGCAGGCCACACAGGGCGTTGATCTCTTCGACATCCAGCTTCGAGAACTGGACGGTGAACTTGCGTGTCGGGCCAGTCTCGGCCTCGCTGAAGCGGCCCTTGATCTGGCTCGGCAGACGGTAGACCTGGACGCGGTCGGCGAAGGGTGTCGGCTGGTTACGCTCGTCGCGGCGCATCAGGACGTAGTCGGAGTTGGGGTCGAAGACAACGACCGTCCCGCCTAGCTGGAGCAGTTGCTCCAACAGGACGCCGACGGTGTAGCTCTTGCCCGCGCCCGTCTGGGCGATGACGGCCAGGTGGCGGCGCAGGCCGTTGGGGTCGCAGGCGACGCCCACGCCCGGCCGGTTGATGAGCGTCCCCACCTCCAGGCCCGACTCGACGCGCGAGAAGAAGCGTTTGAGCAAGTCGTCGGTGGCGCGGTGGACCTCCGCGCCGGGGCTGGCCGCGCCGCGCGGGAAGCGCACGATGTTGCGGCTGTCCAGGTAGCCCAGGACCTTGGCCGTCCCGACGATGATGGGCGGGGCCGAGCGCAGGCGGTTGAGGATGGCCTCGACCTCGCCGTAGCTCATGCCCGTGTTGAGCAGGCGCGACGAGATGGACAGAGACGTCACCTGGGCCAGCACATCCACCGTCTGGACATCCTCGCCCACGCGCTCGGCCAGGCCGCGCAGAACGACATACTCCAGGCGCGGCGGCGCGATGTCGCTGTTGGTCACAAAAGTGAACTCGTCCGTCCGCACTTCACCGACGACATAACCCACGGCTGCCATACGGCCTCCCCTCACTCTACCCACCAGAACCCACCGATTGAAATCGGGGCTGTGGAGCCTTCGGCTGACCGGCCGCCTTCGCGGACGGGGAATGGTGTAGCCTTCAGTATACACGCAATTGCTCTATGGAACAAGTGTGCGGCGGGATTGCGAGATTTCTGTCGGTGAAACGGTTGACAGAAGAGGGGGATTATGGTACACTATTCATTGCTACGTGATGCTACGTTTTGCTAGGAGAGCGGGTAGGTCATTGGGATACCTCAAGAGGAGGGCAGGGCGATGAAGAGCAGGCAACGAGTCATCCTCGTCGCATTGATTCTGATCGTCGGCGTCATCAGCGGCTGCAACGGCGCGCGGGCGACCAGCTCCGTCACGTCGGTCAACGCGGC
>CAZLBQ010000428.1:0-5599 GCA_964557745.1 uncultured Anaerolineales bacterium | reverse complement strand
GCGCCCACTGACGATTTGCTAGTGGCAGTTGACTATTGAGGGCGTCCTTACGCGATGCGTGGGGCGCGGCTCAAGATTGAACGCGAATGAACGCGGAAATTGAGGATGGACGCGGATCAGGCATCTAATATTCTGACCCGCGTGTATCTCTTCTTTCCGCGTTCATCCGCGTTCATCCGCGTTCTCTCCGCTGCCGCCGCTGCGGTCGGCGCCCCTCACCCCCTGCCCCTCTCCCACGCCGGAGCGACGGGAGCCTGCCTGCTGCCGTCCGCCTTCCGCCTACGCCTGGCCCCTGACGCCCCCATCGTTAATCGTCAATCGTCAATTGCCTACTCAGCCGGCGCGCCACCTCGGCCCCGTCCAGGCCCGCGACCTCGACCACCTTCAACCGCCCGGTCGCCCCGCTCACCAGTGTCACCGCCACCCGGCGCACCCCCAGTTGCTCCGCTAGGAACGCTACCAGGGCCGCGTTGGCCTGGCCCTCGACCGGCGGCGCCGTCAGCCGCACCTTGAGCGCCGCGTCCTGCACGCCGACAATCTCGTTGCGCGCGGCACGCGGCTGGACGCGCACGCCAAACCGACACCCCCCCGCCACCGCCGTCACCCTCAGTAACATAACCCTGACGAGGCCAGGATGGAGATCAGGATATTCTCGACCAGGATCAGCGCCAGGATGGCGACGATAAAGCTGATGTCCAACATGCCCACCGGCGGGATGACGCGGCGGAAGGGCGCCAGGATTGGCTCCGTCAACTGGTAGATGAAGCGTACAATCGGATTATACGGGTCCGGGTTCACCCACGACAGCAGCGCCCGCACCAGCAGCAGCAGGTTCAACGCCCGAAACACCAGGTCCACAAATCCACACATCGCCGTCGTTCTCCTCGCTGGCGGCCTACTCGCCGTGGTTGTTGCGTTGCTCGCTCAAGTCACCCAGGTATTTCGACTTCTGATACGCCGCCCACACGGCGCGCGATAGCACCGTGCGCAGGCCGCCCTTTTCCAGGTGGTAGATCGCCTCGGCCGACGTCCCACCCGGCGACGTGACCTGGTTGCGTAGCTCGGCCGGGTGCTTGCCGCTCTGCTGGGCGAAGTCCACCGAGCCGCGCATCGTCTGCATCACCAGCTTCTCCGACACGTGGCGCGAGAAGCCCATGTGGACGCCCGCGTCGATGAGGGCTTCCATGACCAGGAAGGTGTAGGCGGGGCCGGTACCGCTCAGCGCCGTCGCCATGTCCAGGTAGCCCTCGTCCTCGACGTACAGTTCCTCGCCCAGCGCGACGAGCATCGCCCGCGCCTGCTCGCGCTGCGCGGGGGACACGGCAGGTGTCGCCGTCCAGACGGTCATGCCCTCGCCGATGCGCGCCGGCGTGTTGGGCATGGCCCGCACCAGCGCCGGGTGGCCCAACCCCCGCCCCAGGCTGCTCAGCCGCGCCCCGGCGATGATGCTCAGCACCAGCGCGTCGTCGCGGATGCAGCCGCGCAACTCCGGCTCGACGTGGGGTAGCACCTGGGGCTTGACGCCCAGCACGACCACGTCGGCCTCGCGCACGGCCGCCGCGTTATCCGTCGTCACGCCAATCCCGTAGCGCTCGCACAGGTACGCGCCCCGCTCCGGGCGCGGCCCGCTGGCGCACACGCGGTCGGGCGCGATCATGTCACGGTCCAACAAACCCTTGATCATGGCCTCGGCCATCTGCCCACTGCCAACGATGCCGAGGCGAAGATGGTTCAACATCAGCCTTGCCCCACTCCTCACCAGCTAACAGGATACGGAGATTGTAACACGAAACGCGGCCTGCGTGAAACGACGATGGACCCTTGACAATTGACGATTGACGATTGACGATTGACTGCCTTCTGCCTTGTGCCTTCTGCGTGCTGACCACTACGTGTGTTTCGGTACAGAAGTTGCTTGCCCCCGCCACATCAAAGCCCCCTCCGACGGTCATGCCGAACAGAGTAAGGCCTCTGCTCCGCCAAGCTCTCAAAGCGGCCCCCCCACTCCGTTCGGAGTGACAGTCGAGAGTTCAACAGGTGACAATGGAGGTACCGTGCTCGACATCGGCTACAAACTATCCAGCGAGGAACACCGCCCCCTCGACCTCGTCCGCCAAGCGCAGCGCGCCGAGCAGGTCGGCTTCTCGACAGCCTGGATCTCCGACCACTACCACCCCTGGACCGACCAGCAGGGCCAGAGTCCCTTCGTGTGGGCCGTCATCGGCGGCGTGTCCCAGGCGACCCAGCGCATTCGGGTCGCCACCGCCGTCACCTGCCCCACCATCCGCATCCACCCCGCCATCATCGCCCAGGCCGCCGCGACCGCCGCCGCCATGCTGCCCGGCCGCTTCAGCCTCGGCGTCGGGACCGGCGAGAACCTCAACGAGCACATCCTGGGCGACCGCTGGCCCTCGTACGAGGAGCGCGCCGAGATGCTCGAAGAGGCCGTCGAGGTCATCCGCGAGTTGTGGGAGGGGAAAGAGGTCACGCATCGCGGGGCGTACTACTTTGTTGACAACGCCCGCGTCTACACCCTGCCCGACCAGCCGCCGCCCATCCTCGTCGCCGCCGAAGGCCCCAAGTCGGCGGAACTGGCCGGGCGCATCGGCGACGGCCTGCTCAGCACCAGCCCCAACCCGCAGGTCGTGCAAACTTTCCAGCAGTCGGGCGGACAGGGCAAGCCCGTCAGCGCCGAGATGACCGTCTGCTGGGCCAGGGACGAGCGCGAGGCGCGCCAGACGGCCCTCAAGGTGTGGCCCAACGCCGGCCTTCAGGGCGAGCTATCCCAACTCCTCCCCCAGCCGGCCCACTTCGAGCAGGCCGCCAAGATGGTCACCGAGGACGACGTCGCCAAGAGCGTCGTGTGTGGGCCAGACGTCCAGCGGTATGTCGAGAAGCTCCAGAAGTACGCCCAGGCGGGCTTCACCCACGTCTGGCTGCACCAGATTGGCCCCGACCAGGAGGGCTTCTTCCAGTTCTTCGAGCGCGAGTTGAAACCCCAGTTGTCGAACATCACTAGCAGCACACCAGGAGGGCAGCATGGCCGATAGGATGAAGCAGAGTGGGGACAGTGGGGCGCGGCCCGATAGTACCGACATCGCTAAGGGCGACCCGTTGGAGGGGCTGATCTCCGGCGCGGGCGTGGGCAGCATCACCGGGGCCGGGCTGGGGGCCATCAACAACCCCGACGAGGATCTGAAGATCACGGGCAACGAGCCGCCCCCGACCGGCGAGGGACTGGCCGCCGTCCCCAACAGCGACCTGGCTGGGCGCGGCACGGACGCCGGCCCGGACAAGGGCGACGTCGACCCCGGCCACGCCACGGGCGGGATGGACCGCGGCATGGGCACGGACCCCGGTGTCAGCCTAGGCGACACCGACACCGACTTCGAGGGCATGAACCCGGCGACAGCGCTGGGCCGCGGCGGCACCGACAGTGACCTACCGGGTGGGACAGGGACAGCGGGCGAGGGCATCCTCACCGGCCCCAACCGCACGAACTACGGCGACGACACCGACCTGGGCGGCTCCGACACCAACACCGCCGCCGCCCCGCCTATCCGGTAAGCCCGGCCTTTTCTGTTAATTCTGTCCAACGTCTTCCGGTCTTCTTACCCAACCGGACGCTCGCCAAACAGCGCCCGCCCAACGCGCACGTGCGTCGCGCCCTCCTCGATGGCGACCTCGAAATCGTCCGTCATCCCCATCGACAACGTGTCCAGCGTCTGGGCGGGAAACTGGACGGCCAGCCGGTCGCGCAGCTCGCGCAGGCCGCGAAACACCGGCCTCGCCCTCTCCGCGTCCTCGACCAGGGGCGCCATCGTCATCAGCCCGCGCGGTGTCAGGCAGTTCAGGCTGACCATACGCTCCAGGGCCGCGGCGACGGCGTCAGGCGGGAAGCCGTACTTGGCCGCCTCGCCCGCGATGTTCACTTCGAGCAGAATGGGCAGCGCCTCGGTCAGGCCAGCCATCTCAGCGCGGCGCTGGAGCGTCTCGGCCAGGTCAATGCTGTCCACCGAGTGGACCAAGCTGAAGTGGCCGACCACGTCGCGCGCCTTGCGGCTCTGGATGTGGCCGATCATGTGCCAGCGAATGTCGTCGGGCAGGTCGGCCTGCTTGGGCAGCGCCTCCTCGACGCGGTTCTCGCCAAAGTCGCGGATGCCCGTCAGGTACGCCGCGTAGAGGCGCGGCGGCGGCATCGTCTTGCTCACCGCCACGAGCGTAATGGCCGCCGGGTCGCGTCCCGCCCGCCCCGCCGCCTGGGCGATGCGCGCCCGCACCGCCGCCACCCGCTCCGCAATCGCCAACGCATCGCTGTTGCCCGCCGTCCGTGGTCGCTGCATCACCCGCCCCCGTTCCCCTTGATTATGTAAATGCTGTTAATTCTGTCTATGGTCTTAGGGCAATCACTGCCGCGAAGCGCCCCGTGTCCCCCCGCTCGGCGCGGTGCGAGAAGTAGTCCGCCACCTGGCACGCTGTGCACACCCCGGCCGTCTCGACCTGGCGCACCCCGATGGCCTCTAACTGGACACGGTTCGCCGCCCATAAATCCAAGTGCTGCCGCCCATTCACGTCGACCAGCACGTGCTCGGCCTGCGCGCCAAATACCACCCGCGTCTGCGCCACCACCTCCGGCCCGACCTCGTAGCAGCACGGCCCAATGGACGGCCCAATCGCCGCCTGGATGTCCTCGCCGCGACAGCCCAGCGCGTCGACCATCGTCTGCGCGGTGCGCTGGGTGATGAGCTTGAGCGTGCCGCGCCAACCCGCGTGGGCGATGCCAATGGCGCGCCGCCGCGGGTCGTAGAACAGGATGGGCACGCAGTCGCCAAAGCGCAGGATGAGCGGCACGCCCGGCGTCGCCGTCACCAGGGCGTCGGTGTCGCGGAAGCGCGCTCCTTTGTCGGCGTCCGTCACCACCTGGACGGTGTCAGTGTGGGTCAGGAAGCCCGTGACGAGGTCGGCGCGGGCTACGCCCAGGGCCCGGCACAGGCGGTTATGGTTCTCGTCCACGGCGGCCGGGTCGTCCCCTCGTGTGCTCGCCAGGTTGAGCGTCGCCCACGGCGGGCGGCTGACGCCGCCGTGGCGCGTCGTGACGGCGTGGAGCAAGCTGTCGTCGTCCGCCCAGGCGGCGAAGCGGAATAGGGGCAGCGGCAGAGTTGAAGTTGGGCTGGAGGTCATAGGTAGGCTTAGCCAAGACCTGACAGGTTTTGAAAACCTGTCAGGTCTGCAAAAAAGACTCATCGAGAGCGGTGGTCCGTCTCGATGAGTCTAGCACAGATGAGAGGTGGGGGCAAAAGGGCGCCTGCGCTGAAGCGGACAGGCTAGGAATGGCAGCCTTCATGGTGGGGGCTAAACCTTCAGCCCCTTGGGCTTGCATTCCGTAGCCCGCTGCTTGAGCGGCGGGCGGCTGTTACCCCTTGACCTTCTTGATTTCCTCGTTCAGGAGCGGCATGATGGTCGACACGTCGCCCACGATCCCGTAGTCGGCCACCTTGAAGATGGGCGCTTCGGGGTCCTTGTTGATGGCGACGATGTACTTCGACGTGCGCATGCCGACGACGTGCTGGATGGCGCCGCTGATGCCGCAGGCGATGTA
>CAZLBQ010000427.1:0-5601 GCA_964557745.1 uncultured Anaerolineales bacterium | reverse complement strand
AGGGCATGACAGCCATCAGCGGCCTCGAGCAGGCGCTGTGGGACATCAAGGGCAAATGGCTGGGCGTGCCCGTCTACGAGTTGCTCGGCGGGCGGGTGCGCGACAGCGTGCGTGTCTACACCCACCTGGGCGGCGGCGACGCCGCGAGCATGTACGGCAGCGCCTCGCCCGACGAGTTTGTCGAGCGGGCGCTGCGGGTCCAGGCCCAGGGCTACACGGCCATGAAGTTCATGCCCGTCCCGCGCACCCTGCCCGTCGAGGGCACGCGCTCGGTGCGCCATGCCGAGGGACTGGTGCGGGCCGTGCGCGAGGCGGTGGGACCAGACATGGACCTCATGGTGGACCTGCACGCCCGCTGCTGGCCCGCCATGGCGCTCCAGTATTGCCACGCCTTCGAGCCGTACGGCCTGCTGTTCTTCGAGGAGCCGTGCCCTACCGAGGACATCGAGGCGACGGCGCAGGTCACGCGGGCGTCGCGCATTCCCATCGCCACAGGCGAGCGGCTGGTGGGGCGGGCGCAGTTCCGCGACCTTGTCGAGCGGCGCGCCTGCCACATCATCCAGCCCGACCTGTCGCACTGCGGCGGCCTGTGGGAGGGGCGCAAGATCGCGGCGCTGGCCGAGAGCGCCTCGCTGGCCGTCGCGCCCCACAACCCCAACGGGCCGGTGACGACGGCGGTGGCGGTCCACTTCGCCCTGGTGACACCCAACTGGATTATCCAGGAGGCCATCGCGGGCGACGTGCCCTGGCGGGGCGAGGTGGTGGACGAGGCCGTGCGCGTCGTCGATGGTCATGTGGCGCCGCCGACGCGGCCCGGCCTGGGCATCGAGATCGACGAGCGCGCAGCGGCGCGCTACCCGTTTCAGCCGGAAGCGGAGCACCGCTACTTCCACGCCGACGGCAGTGTGGCCGATTGGTAACGGCTATCCACACGATGGTGATGCCGAACGGAGTGAGGCATGACCGTCGGAAGGGGTATTGCCGCAGCGCATATCGCTCCCGACCCGGCATTCTCGGCATGACAATTGGGACAGATTTCGGTATCGAGTAGGAGGAGTCATGGTGACGACGACCATTTTCGACCCCAGCATGATTGACTTCGACAAACCAGGCAAGGCCGTGTACGAGGTCGCGTTCCACCTGGACACGACGTGGGGCTACGCCATGGTCCCCCTGACCGTCATCAACGGCAGCGGGCCGCACCGCAAGACGATTGCCGTCTTCGGCGGGACGCACGGCAGCGAGTACGAGGGCCAGGTCGCGGTCTGGCGGCTGATGCACGAGCTAGACCCGGCCGACATCAGCGGGCGGGTCATCCTCATCCCGCGCCTCAACCAGCCGGCCTGCGTGACCGGCACGCGCGACTCGCCCATCGACGGCGTCAACATGAACCGCGCCTTCCCCGGCAAGCCGCGCGGGACGGTGACGTACCGCATCGCCGACTTTGTGACGACGCGCATCCTGGGCCAGGCCGACGTCGTGCTCGACATCCACGCGGCGGGCAGCGGCACGCACTACCCGCTGTGCTCGTCGTTCCACATGGTCGCGGACCCGGCCCAGTACCAGGAGATGGCCTACGTCGCCAGCCTGTTCGACACCCCCTTCATCCTCATCTACTCCAGCGAGATGGCGAGTGGGCTGCTGACCGACCAGGCCGAGGCGATGGGCAAGGTGACCATCGGCGGCGAGTTTGGCTACGCCCACGGCGTTGACCGCCAGGGCCTGGCCCACGCCTACGAGGGCATCAAGAACGTCATGCGTCACTACGGTGTGCTGCCGGGCGCGATCACACGCGTGGACCCGGCCCGGCCGCACCCGCCGCGCCTGGTGGCAGCCATTCACCTCGACTCGTACATCCCCGCGCCCTTTAACGGCGTGTGGGAGCCGCTCCACGACTTTGGCGGCTTCGTCGAGGCGGGGCAGGTGGTCGGGCGGCTGTACGACTTCGACCGCGTCGACGCCCCGCCGTTCGAGGTCCTCGCGCCGCGCACGGGCTACATCATGCTCCAGCCGTTCCAGGTCCCCATCCAGAAGGGGTCCACGATGATTGTGATTGGCGAGGAAGTCGCCCCGTAGAAAGGACGCAGTAGGATGAAAGAACTGGTCAAGCATGTGATGGTCGACTTCGTGCAGATGAGCGAGTTTGCCGAGCAGCCGTTTATCATCGAGCGCGGCGACGGCATCACGCTCACCGATGTCGACGGCAAGACCTACATCGACGGCCTGTCGGGCGTCTTTGTCGTCGGCACCGGCCACAACAACCCGGTCATTGTCCAGGCGCTGCGTGAGCAGTTGGAGACGTTGGCCTTCGCGCCCCCGCTGCACAGCACCAACCCGCCCGCCCTGAAGCTGGCGAAGCTCGTCCTCGACCTGACGCCGCCGCAGTACAACACGGTCAAGTTCTTCAGCGGCGGCTCCGAGGCGACCGAGGGGGCGATCAAAATGGCCCGCCAGTACCACCGCCAGACGGGCCACCCGCTGAAGTACAAAGTCATCTCCTTCTACAACGGCTATCACGGTGGGACGCTCGGCGCGTTGAGCGCGACGGGGATGCCCAACCGCAAGTGGGTCTTCGAGCCGCTGGTCCCCGGCTTCATCCACATCCACGCGCCGAACGCCTACCGCCCGCCGCTGGGCCTGTCCCCCGACGCCTGGGAGAAGGCGTGCGTCCGCCAGGTCGAGGAGGTCATCCTGGGTGAGCACCCCGACACCGTCGCGGCGTTCATCATGGAGCCGGTGCTGATGAGCGCCGGCGTGCACATGCCGTCGCCCGACTTCTTCGCGGAGCTGCGCGCCATCTGCGACCGCTACCACGTCCTGCTGGTCTATGACGAGATCATCACCGGCTGGGGGCGGCTGGGCGAGTGGTTCTCTGGGGCCGTCACGGGCGTCTGGCCGGACATGCTGTGCATGGGTAAGGGCATGAGCGCCGGCTACTCGCCGCTGGCCGGTCTGCTCATCGCCGACAAGGTGGCGCGCAGCTTCTGGGGCGAGCCGGGCGACATGGTCCAGTACCACGCGGGTCACACCTACGGCGGCAACCCGCTGTCGTGCGCAGCGGGTCTGGCGAACATCCATTTCATGCTCGACAATGGCGTGGTGGACAACGCCCGCGAGGTGGGCGCCTACCTGGGCGAGGGGTTGCGCCGTCTGATGGACCGTCACGAGGTCATCGGCGACGTGCGCGGGCGCGGCATGCTGTGGGGGGCCGAGTTTGTCCAGGACCGGGCGACGCGGGCGTCCTTCCCGGCCGAGGTTGGCTTTGGCAAGCGCGTCGAGTTGGCGGCGCGGGCGCGCGGGCTTGTCCTGCGCGGCGCGCCCAACTTCATCGTTCTGGCTCCGCCGCTCGTCTGCACACGCGAGCAGATTGACGACATCCTCGCCATCGTCGACGCCAGCATCACGGCGGTCGAGACGGGGCTGAGCTAACCGCCAACGCCGATTGCATAACGACGCCGGTAGCCCGCGACGGTCATGCCGCACGGAGTGAGGCATCTGCTCTGCCTGCGCTCCCAGAGAAGACCCCTCACTTCGTTCGGGGTGACCGTCGCGGAGTAACACAAGTGTACGTCCGGTGAGATTTGACAACGTCGCGTGTCGACAATATACTCCTGGCCTATCCGCTCGACAGGCCACATAGCCGAATCTGACGCCGTCCGTCCGACAGTCCGCTTCGACCTGCTTTTCACGGAGGAGAAGCCATGCACCGTCTCAACGCCCGATTGCTCGCCCTGTTGTCCGTGCTCGTCGTCCTCGTAGCCGCCGGCTGCGCCAGCCAGCCCGCGCCGGCTACCGATACAGCCAAGTCGCAGGCGGCCCCGCCGACCCAGGCCCCGGCGGCCCAGAAGCCTGCCGAAGCGCCGAAACCCACCGAAGCGCCCAAAGCCGCCGCGCAGCCAACGTCGGCGCCGGCCGCGAAGGCGGCGGGTGGGGAGAAGACGTTCGTCTTCGCCATCACGGCCAATGACCCCTCGACCCTCGACCCGGCCATCGCCAACGAGTCGCAGGCCAACCAGCTCGCCCTGGCCGCCTACGAGTCGCTGGTCGCCTACAAGCCCGGCACGACGGAGATCGTCGGCAAGCTGGCGACGGAGTGGAAGATCTCCGACGACGGCAAGACGTACACCTTCAAGCTGCGGCCCAACGTCAAGTTCACGTCGGGCGAGCCGCTGAACGCCGACGCCGTCAAGTTCTCGTTTGACCGCCTCAACAGCATGGGCAAGGGCGCGGCATTCGTCCTGACGGGCATCTTCGACCGCGTGGACGTGGTCGACCCGATGACGGTCAACGTTGTCCTCAAGACGCCCGTCGGCCACTTCCTCAGCATGCTGCCCAAGGTCTTCATCGTCAACCCCAAATTCGTCCAGGACCACGCCACCGCCGACGACAAGTGGGCCGAGAAGTACCTCTACGACCATGTCAACGGCACCGGCCCGTTTGACGTCGAGAAGTGGGACCACAACTCGCAGGTCGTCTTGGTCAAGAAGAAGGACTACTGGGGCGGGCCTGACCGGCCCAAGATCGACCGCGCCATCTTCCGCGTCATCCCCGACATGGCGACGGCGCGCCTGCTGCTCGAGAAGGGCGACCTCGACTTCTGGGGGGCGGGCATCCCGCTGGACGCCGTGAACCAGTTGAAGACCAACAAGAGCATCACGGTCCAGGAAGACCCGGCCATCACAGCGCTGTACGTTCAGGTGTCGCAGGTCAAGCCGCCGCTGGACAACCCCAAGGTCCGCGAAGCCATCTCGTACGCCTTTGACTACAAGGGCTTCATCGACGGAGTGTATCTCGGCCACGCGGAGCAGCCCCAGGGCGTGATGGCGAAGAACGCGCCGTTCCACGACAAGAGCCTGCCGGTGCGCCAGAAGGACATCGCCAAGGCCAAGCAACTGCTGACGGAGGCAGGCTACCCGAACGGCGGCTTCGACCTGGAATACGTCGCGGTGCAGGGCGACCCACCCGAGCGTGGCGCCGGCCTGGTCCTCCAGGAAGGCTTGAAGGAACTGGGCATCAACCTGAAGGTGGTGGAGCAGCAGTGGCCGACGATGGTCAGCCGCATGCAGACCACCGACCGCGCTCAGAACATGCACCTCTACGGCTACTATCGCTTCCCGCCCTACGCCGACGCCGACGCCTACTTCTTCGGTCCGTTCCATACCTCGCAGCAGATCAAGGGCTACAACGGGACGTTCTACGGCAACGCCGAGACCGACGGGCTGATGGACAAGGGCCGCACGACAACTGACCCCAAGGAGCGCGAGAAGATTTACCAGCAGCTCCAGAAGCGCCTGCTGGACGACACGGCCGCCCTGTTCATCGCCAACCCAACGGCCATCGTCGCCTACCGCAACACGGTCAAGGGCTACAAGTACACGCCCGGCTGGAACCAGACGCTCAACCTGGACGAGATCACGGTGGAGAAGTAGACACGTGAAACGTGATGCGTGAAACGTGACGCGCCAACTCACGTTTCACGCATCACGCATCAGAAGCCTATGGCACAGTACACCCTGCGTCGCATCCTGTGGTTACTCCTCGTCGCGGTGGGGATGACGCTGCTCACGTTCGTCGTGACGCACCTCATCCCCGCCGACCCGG
>CAZLBQ010000426.1:0-5622 GCA_964557745.1 uncultured Anaerolineales bacterium | reverse complement strand
CAACGCCAATTCCGACACCGGCTGCACGATCGGCAGCGGCCTCTTGAGCTGCAACTTTGGCAGCCTGGCGAGCGGCGCGAGCAAGCGCGTCCACGTCACCGCCACCACGACAGCGGCCCAGTGCGGGACGCTGTCCAACACGGCCCGCGTCAGCGCCGCCAACGAGACGGCCACCGGCGATAATGAGGCGACGGCCACGATTACCGTCAACTGCCCGAATGTGAAGGTCACGAAGGAGGCCGACGCCGGCTCCGTCGACGCCGGGACGGCCATTGGCTTTACCCTGACCGTCGTCAATAACGGCCTGGGCACGGCCAAGAACGTGACCCTGAACGACCCGCTGCCCGGCGGAGGCGGCATCGTGTGGAGCATCGCCCAGCAGCCGGCCAGTAATCCGTGTGCGATCACCGGCAGCGCTCCTAACCAGACGCTGGCCTGTGCCTTCGGCGACCTCGCGACGAGCACGACGCTGACCATCAAGGTGACGTCGCCGACGAGCGCCGCCAGTTGCGGCACGTTGAGCAACACCGCCACCGTCGCCGCGACCAACGAGAAGCAGGACACCACAACCCAGGCAGATAACACCTCGACCGACACGGTCTCGGTCAAGTGCGCTGCCATCCAGGTCACGAAGACCCCTGACGCCGAGACGGTGAACGCCGGCGACGCGATTGGCTTTGCCATCACCGTCACCAACAACGGCGCCGGCGCGGCCACCAACGTCCAACTCACCGACAGCTTGCCCGTGCAGACCGGCCTCGATTGGAGCATCGACGTCGCGCCGGGCCAGGGCACGTGCGGCATCAGCAACGGCACGCTGACGTGCAGCTTTGGCACGCTCGCCGCCTACACCAGCGTGAGCGTCCACATCACGTCGCCCACCACGGCCCAGACGTGCGGCGTCGTCTCGAACACCGTCGACATTACCACCGGCAACGACGGCTCGCCCTCGGCCAGCGCCTCGGTGACCGTCAACTGCCCCAACGTGACGGTGGCCAAGACGACTGACACCGCCAGCATCAGCGCCGGTGACACCGCCCACTTCAGCATCGTCGTCAAGAACCTCGGCCCCGGCCTCGCCCGCAGCGTCACCCTGACCGACAATCTGCCGGCCGGTATCACGTGGAGCGAGGATAGCCCCGCCTGCAGCATCAGCAGCGGCGTCCTGACCTGCTCGTTCGGCGACCTGCTGAAGGACGCGACGCGGACGGTCAACCTCACGGGCGTGACGAGCGCCGCCCAGTGCGGGACGCTCCCCAACACGGCGACCGTGGCGGCCACCAACGAGGTGGCCGGCCTCGATAATTCCGCCACCGCCACCATCGACGTCAACTGTCCCGATGTCTATGTCCTGAAGACGGCCGATAACGGCGCCATCAGCGCCGGCGACACCGCCGCCTTTACCATCGAGGTCGGCAACAGCGGCGACGGCACAGCCAGGAACGTGACCCTGACCGACACCCTGCCGGCGGGTATCACCTGGAGCGAGGACAGCCCGGTCTGCAACATCACCGGCAGCGTCCTGACCTGCTCGTTCGGCGACCTGGTGAAGGGCGCCAAGCGGACGGTCCATCTGACTGGCGTGACGAGCGCGGCCCAGTGTGGCCTGCTACCCAACACCGCCCAGGTCGCGGCCGACAACGAGCGCGCGACGGACAATGCCAACAATCAGTCCGGCGACACCATCACCGTCAACTGCCCAAGCCTGGTGGTTGAGAAGACCGCCGACGCCACGCCCGTCAACGCCGGCGACAGCATCGGCTTCACCATCACCGTCCGCAACAGCGGGCCCGGCCAGGCGAAGGCGGTGACCCTCAGCGACGCGCTGCCGACCGGCAGCGGCGTGAGCTGGAGCATCGCGGGCGGTACAGGCGCGGGCGCGTGCGGCATCACCAACGACGCCCTCAATTGCGCCTTCGGTAACATGGACGCCGGGGCCAGCTACACCGTCCACGTCACCAGCCCGACGACGGGCGCCAGCTGCGGAGCCTACCCCAACACCGCCACCGCCAGCGCCGCCAACAACCCGAGCGTCGAGGCCCAGGCGAGTGTGACGGTCCTGTGCGCCCGCATCACCCTGACCAAGGAGGCCGACAAGCCCACCGTTAGCGCAGGCGACAGCCTCGGTTTTGTCGTCACCGTCAAGAACGAAGGCCCCGGCCTGGCGCGCGGCGTGGTCGTCACCGACAACCTGCCCACCAACAGCGGCCTGGCCTGGACGGTCGACGCCGCCAACTCCGACGGCGGCTGCGCCATCAACAGCGGCGTCCTGACGTGTACCTTCAATGACCTGGCGAGTGGGGCCAGCAAGAAGGTCCACATCACCTCGATCACCACCGCCAACACGTGCGGCGTCGTCAACAACAGCGCGGCGGTGACCACGACCAACGACGGCAGCGCCGAGGCGAGCAACAGCGTCACGGTGAGCTGCCCCAGCGTCAGCATCGCGAAGGTGGCGGACGCCGCGACGGTCAACGCCGGCGACCCCATCGGCTTCGTCATCACCGTCAGCAACACCGGGGCAGGCACGGCGCGCAACGTCACGGTGAGCGACACGCTCCCGACGACCACCGGCCTGGCCTGGACCATCGATGGGGCCAACTCTGACCCAGGCTGCTCGATCGCCAGCGGCGTCCTGACGTGCGACTTTGGCAGTCTCGGCCAGAACGTCAGCAAGCGCGTCCACATCACCAGCCCGACGACGGGCGAGAGCTGCCAGGTCATCAACAACACGGCGACCGTCACGGCCAGCAATGAGCCGTCTGGCGCGCCTGGCCCGCACGCCGCCGAGGCCAGCGTCACCGTCAACTGCCCGAACCTCGAGGTCACCAAGCAGGCCGACAGCGGCAGCGTGAGCGCCGGTGACCCCATCGGCTTTACCATCACCGTCAAGAACAGCGGCGCGGGGATGGCGAAGAACGTGAGCCTGTCCGACACGCTGCCGACGGGCACGGGTGTGGCGTGGAGCATCAACACCGCGCCCGGCCAGGGCACGTGCGGCATCACGAGCGGTGTCCTGACCTGTAGCTTGGGCGACCTGGCCGCGGGCGCGAGCGTCAGTGTCCACATCACCAGCGCCACCACGGCCCAGAGCTGCAAGACCTACAACAACACGGCCACCGCCACCGCGACCAACGAGGCCCAGGCGGACCAGCCGAACACCGGCCAGGCGTCCATCACGGTCAACTGCGCCGACATCCAGATCAAGAAGGAGGCCGACGCCCTGACGGTCAACGCCGGCGACGCCATCGGCTTCACCATCACCGTCACCAACAAGGGTCTGGGCAACGCGACCGGCGTCACCGTCCAGGACACGCTGCCGACCAACGCCGGTACGAACTGGACCGTCAACGGCGGCACGGGCCAGGGCTTGTGCAACGTCAGCAGCGGCGTCCTGACGTGTACCTTCGGGACGATGGCGCCCAACGCCACCCTGACGGTGCATCTCACCTCGCCGACGACGCCCGCCAGCTGCGGCATGGTCAACAACAGCGCCACGGTGAGCACGACCAACGACGGCTAGGCGCAGGGCAACGCGTCGGTGGACGTCCAGTGCCCGAACGTGACGGTCAGCAAGACGGCGGACAGCGGGACGATCAACGCCGGTGACACCGCCGCCTTCACCATCGTCGTCAGTAACAGCGGCGCGGGCACGGCGCGCAACGTGACACTGACCGACTCGCTGCCGGCCGGTATCACCTGGAGCCAGGACAACGGGGCCTGCTCCATCAACGCCGCCAACCTGCTGAGCTGCTCGTTTGGCGATATGGCGGCCAACGCCAGCCAGACCGTCCACGTCAGCGGCCAGACCGACGCGGCGGACTGCGCCGTCCTCAACAACCTCGCCACCGTGGCCGCGAGCAACGAGGCCGCGACGGCCAACGGCGACAACACGGCTACGGCGGCCATCGCCGTCCAGTGCCCCGACGTGAAGGTCGTCAAGAGCGCCGACGCCAGCCCGATTAGCGCGGGCGACCTGGCGAGCTTCACCATCGAGGTCAGTAACGTTGGCCTGGGCACGGCCTACAACGTGACCCTCACCGACAACCTGCCCGGCGGCATCGCCTGGAGCGAGGACAGCCCATACTGCGACATCGCGGGCGGGACGCTCAGCTGCAACTTTGGCAGCCTCGGCGCGGGCGCCAAGCTCTACGTCCACGTGAGCGGCACGACGAGCGCGACGCAGTGCGGCACGCTGCCCAACACGGCCACCGTCGCCGCGAGCAACGAGGCCCAGACCGACAACAACAGTTCGACGGCGACCATTACCGTCGACTGCCCGAACGTGAAGGTGACCAAGACGGCTGACAACAGCCCCATCAGCGCGGGTGACACCGCCGCCTTCACCATCAAGGTCGAGAACACCGGCGACGGGACGGCCCGCAACGTGACCCTCACCGACACCCTGCCGGCCGGGGTCGCGTGGAGCGTCAACGACAACCGCTGCGCGGTCCTCATGGGAGTGCTGAACTGCTCGTTCGGTGACCTGGCGAGCCGCGCGACGGTGGAGATCAAGGTCAGCGGCCAGACGGACGCGGCGGACTGCGGGACGCTGCCCAACACGGCCACCGTCGCCGCCACCAACGAGACCGCGACGGCCAACGGCGACAACTCGTCCACGGCGAGCATCACCGTCCAGTGCCCGAACCTGATCGTGACGAAGGAAGCCTCGCCCCCGACCATCAGCGCGGGTGACACGGCCGCCTTCACCATCAAGGTCGAGAACATCGGCGCGGGGACGGCCCGCAACGTGACCCTCACCGACACCCTGCCGGCCGGGGTGGCGTGGAGCGACGATAGCCCGGCCTGCTCCATTGCCAACGGCGTGCTGAGCTGCGCGTTCGGTGACCTGGCGAGCGACAACAGCGTCACCGTCAAGGTCAGCGGGCAGACGGACGCGGCGGACTGCGGCGCGCTCCCCAACACGGCCACCGTCGCCGCGACGAACGAGGCGAAGACCGATGATAACTCGTCCACGGCGAGCATCACCGTCCAGTGCCCGGATGTGACCGTCACGAAGGCGGCCTCACCCGGCACCATCAGCGCGGGCGACACGGCGACGTTCATCATCGAGGTCAAGAACAGCGGCGCGGGCAAGGCGTATAACGTGACGCTGGCGGACACGCTGCCGAGTGGCGTGGCGTGGACGCTCACCCCGCCCGTCACCGGCTGTAAGATCGAGAATGGCGTCCTGAGCTGCGCGTTCGCCAGCCTCGACGCGGGTGCAACAGTCCAGCTGACCATCAGCGGCCAGACCGACGCCGCCGACTGCGGTACGCTCCCCAACACGGCGACTGTGGCGGCGGGCAACGAACCCAGTGGGGCGACGGAGAACAACTCCGCCACGGCGACCATTGCCGTCAACTGCGCCGTCATCGGCATCACGAAGCATGCTGACGCGGCGACGGTGAGCGCCGGCGACGCCATCGGCTTCCTTATCACCGTCAGCAACGCCGGCCAGTGCAACTCCTATGATGTCGCGCTGAACGACCCGCGGCCGACGACCGCCGGCCTGGCCTGGACCGTCGACGGCGGAACTGGCGCGGGCGCGTGCGTCATCGACGACGGGGTGCTGAAGTGGTGTGTGGGCGTGCTGGCTTCAGACGCCAGCGTGACGGTCCA
>CAZLBQ010000425.1:0-5632 GCA_964557745.1 uncultured Anaerolineales bacterium | reverse complement strand
CAACATCAAGGGCGAGGTGTTCCGCAACCTGGTTGACCTGAACATCGGCGACCCCATCTCGATCTGGGCCGACGACCGCGAGTATAAGTACCTGGTGACGGACAAGTTCATCGTGCGTGAGGTGGGCGCGTCGCTCGAACAACGTGTCGCTAACGCGCGCTGGATCGCCGCGACCGAGGACGAGCGCATCACCCTCGTCTCGTGCTGGCCGTACTGGACGAACACCCACCGTGTCGTCGTCGTGGCGCGGCCGCTGGCGGTGGCCGAGGCGATGAAGAACCAGTTGAAGGTGACCGCGCCCGACGTGCCGACCGGCGGCGCGGATTGCCCGGCCCGCCCCGCGCCCGGCGCGCTGGCGGATACTTGGCAGAACAACGACGATGTTCGCAAGCGCCTGGGCTGCGCCGTCGCCAATGCCTCGGCCATCCAGACGACGCAGCAGTTCTTCAAGGGCGGGCGCATGATCTGGCGGCCCGACACGGCGACGATCTCCGTCCTATATGACGACGGGCGCTGGCAGAGTGTCACCAGCTTCAACGGTCTGACGGCGACGGACGTGCCGCTCGGCACCGAGCAGTGCGACGTCGAGGCCAAGATGGGCTTTGGCCGTGTGTGGACGGGGCTGCAAGGGGCGCGAGCCAAACTGGGCTGCGCCGCCGCGCCCGAGCAGGGCGTGACGACCGCGACGCAGATGTTCGAGGGCGGAACGGCGCTCCTGTTGGGCAACTCGCCGCAGCCGGTGCTCCTCTTCCGCGACGGCTCGTGGCTGGCGGCCAAGCCGTAGGCGGGGCCGAGAGCAGAGTCCAAGTGAGGAGGGTCAGGATGGCGAGCGCGCTACAAGCCATTGTTGAAGAAGTTCAGCAACTCCCGCCAGCGGAACAACTGGCGCTCATCGAAACCATTTCCCGCTCCCTCCAAGAGCACTACCAGGCGCAGCAGCTGAGGCAGGGAGATGTTTCCATGGTCGGCGAGGACGTGAATGTGCTCGCGCCTCGTCCGCGCTCGGTCATGGATGTAGCAGAACTGGTAGCCGATTGGTGGCCCGAGGACGAGACGGCGGACGACATTAACGCGTTTGTAGGCCAGCAGCGCCACGAGGATCTTATCCGAGAGCAACGGGGAGCACCTTGAGCTGGCTGCTCTTGGATACGAACGTTGTGTCGTACCTCTTCAAGGGGGATAGTCGCGCCGCTGCTTACGCTCCACTTCTAAACGGGAACGAGTTAGCCATCTCGATGATGACGGTCGCAGAGCTTTTTCAGTGGGCCGCTATGCGCGACTGGGGTTTGGTGCGGCTCCAGGCGCTTGAGAGCCTCATGAATCGGTTTGCCATTATGCCGATAGATGTCGAGACGTGTCGCTTCTGGGCTGTCGCCCGCGCGGGTCGAGCAGCACGTGGTGAACCGATCTCGCCCCAGGATGCATGGATTGCTGCCACTTGTCTCCGCCATCGGCTGCCGTTGGTGACGCACAACACCCGTGACTATCAGAACATCCCAGGTCTGATCATCCTTGACCCCCTGAGTTCCTCGGCCTGAGATGACATCCTCTCTCCGCCAACTGCCCAGTGTCGAGCGCGTGCTCCAGGCGCCCGAAGTCGCGCCCTTCATCGCCGTCCACGGGCGGAGCATCGTCACGGAGGCCACCCGCGCCGCCCTCGACGCCGCCCGCGCCCGCATCCGCGCCGGTGAGGAGGTCCCCGACTTCGCTGCGCTGCTCCAGGCCGTCGCTGCTGAGGCTGAGCAGCGCAGCGCCCCCACCCTCCTCCCTGTCATCAACGCCACCGGCGTCATCATCCACACCAACCTGGGCCGTGCCCCGCTGAGCCAGGACGCCCGCCGCGCCATGCTCGACGTGGCGCCGGGCTACGCCAATCTCGAGTACGACCTCGCCGCCGGGGAACGCGGCTCGCGCTACGCTCACGCGGCCCAACTGCTGGCCGAACTGACGGGCGCCGAGGCCGGGTTGGTGGTCAACAACAACGCCGCCGCCGTGACGCTGGTCCTGGCGGCGCTGTGCGCCGGGCGGGATGTCATTATCTCGCGGGGCGAACTGGTCGAGATTGGCGGCGGCTTCCGCATTCCCGATGTCCTGCGACAGAGCGGGGCGCGGCTGGTCGAGGTCGGGACGACGAACCGTACCTACGCCCGCGACTACGCCGACGCCATTACTCCGGATACCGCCGCCATCCTGGCCGTCCACTCCAGCAACTTCCGCGTCATCGGCTTCACCCACGCGCCTAGCCGCGCCGAACTGGCCGACGTGGCCCACGCCCACGGGCTGTGGCTCATCGACGACATTGGGTCGGGCGCGCTGCTCGACACAACAGCCTACGGCCTGGCCCCGGAGCCAACGCCCCAGGCGAGCCTCCGGGCGGGCGCGGACCTGGTGACGTTCAGCGGCGACAAGCTGCTGGGCGGGCCGCAGGCCGGGCTGATTGTTGGCCGGCGCGAGTTGATAGACCGCCTGCGGCGCTTCCCGCTGCTGCGCGCCCTGCGTGTCGACAAGCTGACCCTGGCGGCGCTCCACGCCACGCTGCTCCACTACCGGCGCGGCGAGCCGGGTAAGATTCCCGTCTGGGCCATGGTCGGCGCGCCCCTCGCCGACCTCAAGCGCCGCGCCGAGGCGTGGGCGGCAGCGCTGGGGACGGACGTCGCGGCTACCGTCGCCCCGGGCCAGAGCACGGTCGGCGGCGGCGCGCTGCCGGGGGAGACCCTGCCGACCTGGGTCCTGGCGCTGGCCGTCGCCAAACCGGACGACGTGGCCGCGCGCCTGCGCCTCGGCCGCCCCTCGGTGGTGGCGCGCATCGACGACGGCAAGCTGGTCCTCGACCCACGCACCGTCCTACCGGAGCAGGACGCCGACCTCCTGGCGGCGCTCGGCGCTGCTCTGTAATCTCTCTTCCCGCCGACCGTTTCCCTATCCCCCTCTTCAACGTCTCTTGTGTTGATACGCCGCTCAGTCGGTATAATACGATACGGGTTGCGGCCCCGACGGCCCTCCCCCTCTCCCGCATGGAGCGTTGAATGTCGCCACGTCGTCCTGCGCTGCGCCTCGTCGCCGGCGCTGTGTTTGCCCTGTCTGTCGCCCTGGTCGCCCTGGTCGCTTTGCTGCCGACTCGATGGCCCAGCGCCGCCGAGGCTGCTGCGCCGCTTGCCCCGCCGCCCAAGCTCAGCGATGCCCAGCGGGCGAAGGTCGAGCCGGGGGTCTGGCGGGCGCTGGCGCAGGGCCAGGCCTACGTGCTGGTCCACCTGGCCGAAGCGCCCGCGCTCCCTGCCGCGCCACAAGGCTCGGACACGACCAGCAAGACCGCGCGCAAGCAGGCGGTCGTCGCGAACCTCAAGGGCCACGCCCAGTCGACCCAGGGCGGCGTGCAGGCCGTGTTGAAGGGGGCCGAGGCGCTGGGCGCGGCGCAGGCCGTCGAGTCGCTGTGGATCGTCAACGCCGTCGCCGCCCGGGTGGATCGGGATACCTTGCTGCGGCTGGCCGCCCGCGACGACGTCACGGCCATCCGCCTCAACCACTCCTACCGCACCGAAGATTGGCTGGCGGCCGCTGAGACCCCGTCCCTCGTCCGTCGTCCCTCGTCCGCCGTCAGCATCCCCATCACCGCCTGGGGCCTACTGCGCATCGGCGCCGACCGCGTCTGGCGCGACTTTGGGCTGCAGGGCACGGGCGTGACCGTGGCGACGGTGGACACGGGCGCACAGTGGACCCACCCGGCCCTAAGGCCGAGCTACCGGGGCAAGGATGGTCAGCACGACTACGCCTGGTTCGACGCTAGCGGCGAGTCGCCCGACGAACCCATCGACCTCGTCGGCCACGGCACCCACGTCCTGGGCACGCTGGTCGGCGACGACGCCGAGCATCACGTCGGCGTCGCGCCGGGGGCCACGTGGCTGGCGGTGCGCATCTTCGGCAAGCAGGGCGCGAGCGATGTCATCGTCCACCGCGCCTTCCAGTGGCTCCTGGCCCCGACGGACACCTACGGCCAGAACCCGGACCCGACCCGCGCGCCCGATGTCGTCAACCACTCGTGGGGCCACCCCAACGGAGCGCGGCCGAGCTACGAGGCCGACGTCCGCCGCGTGAGGGAGGCGGGCATCGTCCAGGTCTTCGCGGCGGGCAACGAGGGCGGGCTGGGCGACGGGACGATTCGCACCCCCGGCGCTTTCGACGCCGCGTTCGCGGTCGGCAACGTCACCCCCGACGACGAGATCGCGCCGTCCAGCTCGCGCGGCCCGGCCTTCAGCGGCCGCGTCAAGCCGGACATCGCCGCGCCGGGCACGTCGGTGCTGTCGACTTACCCCTACGACGACTATGCCGTCTTTGACGGCACGAGCATGGCTTCGCCCCATGTGGCGGGGACGGCGGCGCTCATGCTGGCGGCCAATCCCCGCCTGAGTGTGGACGACGTCGAGCAACTGCTGCGGCTGACGGCGGTGGACCTGGGCGCGCCGGGCGTGGACAACGACTTTGGCGTGGGCCGCGTAGACGCGTACAAGGCTGTCCAGTGGGCGCGCGATGCAGGCCAACTGGGCGGGCGGGTGCTGCCTGTCGTGTCCGGCGCGACGGTGCGCGGAGTGCGGCCAGCCGATGGCGTGAGCTTCACGACGACCGCCGACGTCCAGGGTGTGTACACGGTGAGCGTCCCCGCCGGTGTCTACCAGGTGACGGCCCACGCCCCCGGCTACTTGACGGGTGGGACCGAGACCGTCGAGGTGCGGACAGGGCTGCGCTCGCTGGCCGACTTGCATCTGCAAGCCGGGCCGCGCCTGGCGGTGACGGGCCGTGTGACGGACATGGCTACGGGCGCGGGCGTCGCGGCGACGCTGACAGCGCAGGGGACGCCTTTCAGGGCGACGGCAGCCAGTGACGGGACGTACCGCCTGGACCTGCCGACGGGAGTGTACACACTGGAAGTGCGCGGCCCAGGCTACCGCGTCGGAGTAGCGCCGGTCACGGTTCAGGGGGTCACGCCGCCCGCGCCGCTGAACATCGCCCTGGCTGCGCAGCAGTCGGTCTTGCTCATCGACGCCGACGGCTGGGCGCAGGACGTCATCAGCCCGTACTACGCCCGCGCCCTGGCCGACAACGGCTTCCAGTTCGACACGCTGGTCATCACCGACACGCGGCCCTTCGGCTCCCCGGAGACCAAACCGGTCATCCAGTTACCCGACCTGGCGACGCTGCGCCGCTACGACCTGCTAGTGTGGGTCCACTCCTACGCCTCGCCGGGCCGCCTCAGCCGCGACCTCGGTGGTAGCCACGATGCCGTCGGCCTGCTGAGGAGCTACATCGAGGGCGGCGGTCGGCTGCTCCTCGTCGGCCAGGACATCGGTTACTGGGACGGCTATGGCGAGCTGGGGCGGCCCGCCTACGCCCCCGAGTTCTACCGCGACACGCTGCGGGCGTCCTTCGAGGCCGACGTGGCCGGGCCGTCGAGCGCCTACGGCGTCGCGGGTGACATCTTCGACGGGCTGCGCGACCGGCTGTCCGCGCCGGCCGGCTACCGCCGCCCGGACCAGTGTGGCTACAACAGCGGCCTCTGCCCTGACGTGATCGCGGCGCGTGACGGCGCGACGCTCGTCATGCGCTACAGCCCGGTCGACGGCGCGGCGCTACGCACGAC
>CAZLBQ010000424.1:0-5646 GCA_964557745.1 uncultured Anaerolineales bacterium | reverse complement strand
CGCCAGGGCGACCGCCTCGTCGCCTGTCGTCGCCTCGCCCACCACCTCGAAGTCCGGCTGTGTGCTTAGGTAAGCGCGGATGCCCTGGCGAACGACGGCGTGGTCATCCACAATGAGAACGCTAATCGTCATGCGGGGGCCTTGACGCCTTCCGTCGTCTCTAGCGGGATGACGACCCGCAGCCGCGTCCCGTGGGCGTCACTCTGGACGCCGAACTGGCCGCCCAGCGCCTCGACCCGCTCGCGCATCGAGTTCAGGCCCACGCCCTGACTGGGCTGCTGGGGGTCGAAGCCGGACCCATTGTCTGAGATTTCCAGCCGCAGCGCGCCTGTCGGCGTCGTCACGCGCACCCGCGCCGCCCTGGCGCCGCTATGGCGGGCGATATTCGCCAGCGCCTCCTGGCAGATGCGGAACACCGCCTGCGCGACTTCGCCGGGGACGGGCGCGGTGACGCGAATCTCGTCGGTGACCGTGACGCCTGTCCCCTTCTCCCACGCGCGCACGGTCTCCCACACCGCCTGCGCCAGCCCCTTCTCCTCGAGCGGCGCGGAGCGCAGCGTCTGGATAATGTCGGTTAGCTCCTGCTGCGCCTGGCGGGCCAGCGTCGCGGCGTCGTCAAGCCGCGCCCGCGCCTGGCCCGGCTGGCTCGGCCATAGGGCCTGCGCCGCGCCGAGGTTCATGGTGATGGCGAACACCTGCTGCTTGACGCTGTCGTGGACATCGCGCGCCAGCCGGTTACGCTCTTCCAGCGCCGCCAGTTGCTCGCGTGTCTGAACGAGGCGCTCCAGTTGGGCGGCCATATGGTTGAGTTGCTGGGCCAGTTGCCCCAACTCGTCCCCCGACGTGTCCCGCGCCTGGGCCGCGAAGTCGCCCTCAGTCCACGCCGTCGCGGCCTCACTCACGTGCCCTAGCCGCGTCGTCAGCCCCCGCGCTGTGAAGTAGCCGAAGACAGTGCCCACCAGCCCGACGATGAGCAGGACGACCAGCGACAGGGGCAGCAGGATGCGGACGATCTCGGCCACGAAATCCGTGGCATTGGGGGGCGTGGGGAAGCTGCGAATGAGTGCGCCGAGTACCTGCCCCTGCTCGTTGCGGATCGGCGCGGCGACGAAGAATAAGTCGGACTGCGCCGAGTCCTCGACCAGTTGTAGCGGGTCTGTCTCGCCGCGCAGCGCCGAGTCGAACACGACCGACGCGCCGGGGAACCGGTCGACGGGGAAGGCGTCGCCCAGCGTCGCGTTCCAGTTAGCGGCGATGACCTTGCCCTGGGCATCGACGACGGTCACGAACTCGACGGGCCGCGCGATGATACGGACGCGCCGCTCCGGGGGATTGCCGCCGTCACCTTGGGGTCGAGGGGGCGGCGGGTTGGGGTTGCCCTGTCCCTCAGGGGCTATCAGGATACGGTCGAAGGTCTGCGTGCTGCGCACGACCCACTCCTGCGCAGCGACTTGATCGGGTGGCGTCTGGGCCAGGTAGGGCTCGAGTTGGGCGGCGGATTGCTGGACGCGGAAGGCAATGAGCCGCGCCACCTGCTCGTTGTTGACACCCCGCCGCGACAGCAGCGCGGGGGCCAGCATGGCGACCAGCACCGCGGCCGTCGTGACCAGCGTGTACGACAGCGTCAGTTTCCACTGCAGTCGATTAAAGGACTGAAGCCAGCGGGCCATGGAAGATACTCGGTCGCGGATGGGCATCTGATGAGTTGATATAAGTATAGTCCGATTCATTGTAACAAACCATGCAACTGAGGAGGGCGCTGACCAGCTGGCGAGCGCCCTCCCTATCTCAACTGGCTACGAGGCCAGGTTCATGTTCCACCCGTTCACTGTCAGGGTGTAGCTCAGCGGCGCGGCTGAGTCGTTGTAGACCTCGATGTAGTAAGTGCCTGCGTCATGCACAACACCTTGCCACACCTTAGGTCGGCCCAGGAAGACATCGACGCCACTATCGGTGGTGTCGCCCTTCATCTGCTCCGGCGAGCCGATGGCCCAGGAACTGGGCAGGGTGATGACGTGGTCCTCTTCCTGCATTCCCTGGCTGTTGATCTTCGGCTCGGTGATGGTGACGCCGTTCATCAGCAGCTCCATGCGGTAGGGGTCATACAGCCGGAAGCCGCTGTTGTGCGCCAGGTCGGGGTTGTCGGAGTTGTCGAACTGCAGCTCGATCAGCTGGGGCTGCACGTTGACGCCGTTGCGCAGGTCGCGCTTGTACTGCTGCTCGCTGTACGCCTGGGGTACCTCGAAGTAGTACCACTGGCTCTGGCCGGGGGCCAGGACACCCGTGTTGCCGGTGATCTTCACCGCCTGACTGTTATTGGCCTTCGTCTCCGACGCGGCCGACGCCACGCCGCTCACCATCACCAGCGCCAGGGCCAGCGCGCCCACGACAAACAACATGCGTGTCTTCATCGTTCGAGTCTCCTGAGTTATCGAGTGTTGACCGCTTGCCGAGAGGTTAACTACTCACCGCATGACATGAAAGTCGTACTCTTCTGATGGCCTCCTTTCTGAACTCGTGGTCCTACTCGTAGCGCAGCGCCTCGATGGGGCGCAGGCTCGCGGCGCGGTTGGCCGGGTAGGCGCCGAAGAACAGCCCGACCCCGACCGAGAACAGCGTCGCCAGCAGCACTGAGTCCAGACCCACAACCGGGTTGATCGAGACGGAGCCTAACTGCGCCCCGCCGATCAGACGCGACAGGCCAAAGGCCAGCGCGACGCCGATGAGGCCGCCCACGACGCTGAGGACGGACGCCTCGACCAGGAATTGGAGCAGCACGTCGCGGCGGCGCGCGCCGACCGCCTTGCGCAGCCCAATCTCGCGCGTGCGCTCGGTGACGCTGACCAGCATGATGTTCATGATACCGATGCCGCCGACGAGCAGCGAGATGGCGGCGATGGCGCTCAGGAAGAGCGTAAAGACGCCGGTCGTCTGCTGGATCGTCTTGAGCAGGTCCTGCTGGCTGAGGATGGTGAAGTCATCCTCGCTGACGCGGTGGCGGGTGCGCAGGATGTCGCCCACCTGCTGGATGGCAGCGTCGTTTTGGGACGCGTCGGCGATCTTGACGGTAATCTGCGACACGTTGTTCGAGCCGCGGAACTGGTTGCGGCCAAACAGCCGCGCCTGGGCCGTCGTGATGGGCACGTAGATCTGCTCGTCCTGGCTGCCGAAGCCCGTGCCGCCCTTGGCTGCCAGCACCCCGATGACGCGGAAGCTGACGTTGTTGATGCGGATGGACTGGTCGAGCGGGTCGGCCGTGCCAAACAGGTTCGTCGCCGCTGTCGCGCCGAGGACGGCGACCGTGGAGCGCGCCTGGACGTGGGACGCGTCGATAAACGCGCCCTCGGCCAGCGTCATGTTGGACACGTCAAGCATCTCCGGCGTCGCTCCCGTGACGCGGGTGTTGATGTTGGTGCCCTGGTAGACGACCTGGCCGCCGGAGTTCACCGACGGCGCGACGCCAACCACGGACGGCGCGTCCTTGAGGGCGTTGGCGTCTTCCAGCGTCAGCGTCTGGGCCGAGCCGGTCGCCTGACGGACGCCCCCCTGCTGCGTCGCGCCGGGCGAGACGTACAGCAGGTTGGTCCCGTTGGACTGAATCTGGCTCTCGATGCTGGCCTGCGCGCCGCGCCCAATGCCAATCATGGTGATGACGGCCGCAACCCCGATGATGATGCCGAGCATGGTCAGGACGGCGCGCAGCTTGTTCGATGCCAGGCTGTCGAGGGCGATCTGAACGGACTCGATGAGGTTCACGCGGCCTCCTCGAGGACGAAGGACGAAGGACGATGGACAATCGGCGTCACCTCTCGCTCCGCCTCGTCCACCGTCTTTGGTCCATCGTCCTCGACGGCCACACCGTCGAAGATGTGGATGATGCGGTCGGCCTGGGCAGCGATGGCCGGGTCGTGGGTGACGAGGACGATGGTGCGCCCCTCCTCGCGGTTGAGCCGCTTGAAGATGCCCATGACCTCGGCGCCGGACCTAGAGTCCAGGTTGCCGGTTGGCTCGTCGGCCAGCAGGATCGCCGGGTTCGTGATGAGGGCGCGGGCGATGGCGACGCGCTGCTGCTGACCACCCGATAGCTCGCTGGGGCGGTGGTCGATGCGGTCGCCCAGTCCCACGGCCTCCAGGGCAGCAAGGGCGCGGTCACGGCGGCCGTGGCCGTCCCCGGCGTACAGCAGGGGTAGGGTCACTTGCTTCCAGGCCGGAACGCGGCGCAGCAGGTTGAAGCTCTGGAAGACGAAGCCAATCTTGGTATTGCGGATCAGCGCCAGGTCGTCGTCGTCCAGGTCGCTGACGTCGATGTCGTCGAGGCGATACGCGCCGTCGGTGGGCTGGTCGAGGCAGCCGATGATGTTCATGAGGGTGGACTTGCCCGACCCGCTGGGGCCGGTGATGGCGACGAACTCACCGCGCTCGACGTAGCACGTCACGCCGCGCAGCGCCTGCACCTCGACATCACCCATATGGTAGACTTTGGTTACATTCTCGATCTCGATAACATGGTCGCTCATAACATCTCCACGCACATTCACGGCTGTCGTTATCGCTGTCACCCCGAGCGCAGCGAGGGGTCTGCTCTGGCGACGCTGGCAGAGTAGATGCCTCGCTCCACTCGGCATGACCGTTACCGGCCCAACAAGACGTTACCCGGCGGCGGGCCGCCCGCGCCGGGGCCGCCGCCCCGGTTCGCGTTGGCGCTAGCGGCCGTCGTGCCGTTGACAATCACCGTGTCGCCCTCGCGCAGGTCAGCGCTGGTCACTTCGGTCTGTGTCCCGTCAGTGACACCCGCCTGGACGGGGATGGCGACCGTCTGGCCCTCGCGCAGCACGTTGACGACCTTCTGCTTACCCTGGCTCTGGATGGCGCGGTTCGGCACGCGCAGCACGCCGTCCTTGCTCTCGACGATGATGTTCAGGTTCGCCGTCATGCCCGCCGAGGCGGCGCTGTCGGCGCTGCGCAGTTCCACCGTCACCGGGAAGGTGACGACGCCTTGCTGCGTCACGCCGGTCGGGCTGATCTTGGTCACTTCACCCTTGAGCGTCACATTGGGTAGCGCCTCGAGGCTGACGTCCACCGTCTGGCCGACCTTGAGGCGGGCGCGGTCCAGCTCGGACACGTTGGTGACGACCTGGAGCTGGTTCAGGTCCGAGAGTTGGACCGGATTGGCGCTCGCGCCGACACTCTGCCCGGCCACCGCCGTCACCGCCGTCACGACGCCGTCGAAGGGGGCCGTCAGCGTCGCCTGGTCGAGCTTGAGCTGCGACTGCTTGAGGGCAATCTCGGCCTGGTCCACCGCGGTCTGCGCCACCTGGATGGTCAGGTCGTCGGGGCCGGCCTTGGCGGCCTCCAGAGCGGCCTGGGCCGAGGTAATGTTGGCCTGGGCCTGCGCGACATCGGCCGCCGTCGGGCCTTCGCGCAGCTTCGCCAGCGCCGCCTGGGCCTGCTTCAGGTTCTGCTCGGCCACCGTCACGTCGTTGGGATCCGGCCCGGCTGTTAGCTTCGCCAGGTCGTTCTGCGCCATCTGGACGTTGGCCTCTTGTTGATTGACATTGGCCCGCTGCTGCTGGCAGGACGGGTCGTCATCGGGGTGCTTGGCGCGGCCGCAGATGGCGTCGCGGTTGGACTGCGCGCCCCACAGCG
>CAZLBQ010000423.1:0-5689 GCA_964557745.1 uncultured Anaerolineales bacterium | reverse complement strand
CCGACGACCTGTGGCAACACGCCCAGCAACTCACGGATCCGGGCCTGAATGCGGGTCGCCACGAGGGCCCTGCCGGCGCCGCGGATGGGGATCGGCTGGGTCTCCGCCGGGCCGCGCAGGATGGCGAGCCGCATCTCGACATCGGGCGGCTGGATGTCAGCGATCAGGCCGCCCTCGAAGCGCGAGCGCAGCCGCCCTTCGAGCGTCACGAGGGAGCGAGGCGGGCGGTCGCACGAGATGACAATCTGACGATTGGCGCTGTGCATGGCGTTGAAGGTGTGGAACACCTCTTCCTGCGTTTGTTCCTTGCCAATCAGGAACTGGACATCGTCGAGCAACAGGACGTCCACCTGGCGGTAGCGATTGCGAAACTCCTCGGTCGTATGGGTCCGAATGGCGCTGATCAGATCGTTGGTGAACGTCTCCGTGGTGACGTAGCGCACGCGGTAGCGGCGGCTGACAAGGTGATGCCCGATGGCCTGCAGCAGGTGGGTCTTGCCCAAGCCGACACCACCATACACGAACAACGGGTTGAAACGGGAGGCCGGGCCTTCGGCGACGGCCATCGCCGCGGCATACGCCAGGCGGTTGGTGGCGCCGACGACAAAGTGGGCGAACGTGAAGTTGGGGTTCAACTCCGGCCTTTCCAGCCCGAGCGCGGGTTGGGCGCTGCGGGCGCCACGCCCCGCCACATCGGGGGCGCGTTGCGGGGGGCCAGGTGGGTTGGCGGTCGGCTGCGTGTTGGTGCGAGCGCCGACGAGGACTCGAAAGTCGGTGGGGCTTTTCGTGACGCGGCTGAGCGCGCGGCGGACATCGGCCGCCAGCTTGTTTTCGAGCCAGTCCTTGCCATAGGCGCTCGGTGTGCCGAGCACGAGGACATCGGCCTCGAAACTAATCGAATAGGTGGGCTTCAGCCAGGTCTCAAATGTAGGCTGGGTCACCGAGAGTTCGAGTTCCCCGAGGGCGGCTCGCCAGACGTCTTCGTGGGAACGAGGGGAAGAGGGCATGGTCATGGGTGGCTCATTTTTGAGAAACAAGGGCTAGATACAAAGCCCAAAGGGCAAAAAGATACCGCGCGCCGAGCGGCGCTGCTCGGCGAGACAGAAAAGGCACTATATCCGACCCGGAATTCGATCCCCCACAGAGGACGCGCCACGGCGCGCCGCATGCATATACGGCAGAGACCGAGTATCCGGGACGGGACCGCTCAACAGTGGTGGAGAAAACTGACGCTCACTGGTGGCTGAGTGAAGCTATTGTAGCAGAAAGGGGGAGGCGGCGCAACCAGCACAAATGTCCTACAGACAGCCGTGTGGGATACTTTGGCCCAAATTCTATATATAGGCCCTTGGACCGCCGTCTTACCCCCAGCCGGTAGCGCCTGTGGGTGAGCATTAAGGCCCAGATTTATTTGCGAATCCTTGACGCAAATTTTAAGGTAGCCGCCCTCTGGACCCTGTGGCCCGAACTATGCTATAATTGTCAATGTCAATCCAACCGCTGGGAGGTGTATGTCGTCCATTCCCATGCCCTCGATGACGGGGGCGAACGAGCAAACCGAGAGTACCGAGCTGGGCCACACCATTGTCGACATCATCGCCGACCGCCAGGGCAGCGACATCGTGCTGATGGACCTGCGGGCCGTCTCTCTTCTCGCTGATTACTTTGTTCTGGCGAGCGCTGACAGCCGCCGCCAGTTGCGCGCCATTATGGATACCGTCCAGGAAACGCTGCACAAGAGCCAGACCAACCCCTTGCGCGTCGAGGGGACGCCGGAGTCGGGGTGGATCATTATGGACTACGGCGGCGTGGTCGTGCACCTGTTCGATCCCGAAGCGCGCGCCTTCTACCGCCTCGAACAACTCTGGAAGAACGCGCCCATCGTGCTGCGCATGCAGTAGAGGTTTCAGGTATCAAGTTTCAAGTGACAAGTTTCAAGTTGGACTGGCACTTGAAACTTGATACTTGTCACTTGAAACTTCATCCCCCTTTTTTCACGCCAAAGAAGCTCAACAGCGCCGAGGCGTCGGCGGTGAGGCGCAGCCCTGCGCCCCACAGCAGCGCCTCCAGGTAGTCAATGGGGCGGCCAAACGTCGCCTTGCTCTCCAGGCTGATGACGGCCAGCGTGGCGACGACTAGGACGGCGGCGGCGGGCCACAACCGCTCCAGGACGCCTATCACGCGCAGCGGCCCCCGGTACTCGCCGCGCGGCGCCGGGCGCAGCCAGCCCCACAGCGCGCGCGGTACCCCCAGCGCCCACACAACGAGCCAGATCGGGAGGCCGACCAGGGCCGCGCCCTGGACGAGCTGCAAGATCGAGTCGGGCTGGACCGACCACAGGAAGACGAGCGTTAGTAGCGCCGCCAGTAGGAGCGAGGCGACGGCGCTCGCGACGACGGGCCCGGCGCGGCGGAGCCAGCGCCGCACGCGGCGGCTCCGCGCCAACCCCACCGCCAGGCTCACCGCCCCGACCCCCAGTAGCGCCCATGCCAGCAGCGCCGGCGACACGAGCGGCAGCAGACCGCCAAGCTGCAGGAAGCTCAACGCGATCAGCGCCACGCCCACCACGACGAGCGTCGCCGCGAGCCAGGAGACCCGCGCCCGACGCGGCGGGGGCAGCGCAGGCGCCTTTGGTATCCCTTCCTCAAGCCCCCGGTCCTCGGCCACGGCGGCCTGGTGCGCGGCGTCGATCTGGGTGTTGATCTCCTGGGTTTTGGTCGGCCAGTTGTCCGGCGTGGCCTCGTCAAAGAGCGCGGCGAGCCGGTCGAGGGCCGCTGGGGCGAAACTCTCGGCTCGCGCAAAGAGGGCCTTGAACTGGCCGAACTTCTCGACCAGCGGCGGCATCACGTCGGCCCACTGAGCCGGGTCGGTTACGCCGAGGGCGGGCGCGGGCGGCAGGTCGTCGATATAGCGGTCACCGCGCGTCGCCGCTTCCCAGCCCACCTTGAAGGCCAGGGCGCGCGCCTGGATGTAAGCCAGTAGGTGCCCGGCGTCCGTCTCGTGCTGCAGAAGGTCGGCGGGTGGGCGACCATTGACGGCCGGCGTGCTCAGAAACGCCGTGATGTCGTCCGCCAGGCGCGCCCACGCCGGCCCATGCGCCTCGATGCTGGCCCAACGCGCCCGCCGCGCTCGCAGGGCCGCCAGGTAGCCCGGCGCGAACGTGCCCAGCGCTATACCCAGGGCCAGCGTCAGGTAGATGTAACCGCGCGGGTCGCGGACCTGGAGCGTGACGGGGACGCCGACGGTCTGGCCGCTGACGTCGAAGACAACGCGCGTCTCGTAGCGGTCGGAGTGGGCGTCAAGCGGGTCAACGCTGATGAGGCGGCGCAGGGGTAGGTGGGTGTCCTCGGCCCCGGCGGGCAGGGCAATGGAGAGGAGGGGGGCGGGCGTCGGGACGCCGGCCGGCCCGACCCAGGCGAGCGAGCGTGTCGCGCCCAGGGCGACGGTGTCCGTCGTCGCGGTCGTGGCGGCCAGTTCGAGGAGGACGGACGGCGGGGCTTTGGCGGCCCACGGTCGGGCCAGATCGTTGTAACTGACCGAGGCGATGGTGGGGTGGTAGAGGGTGTGGAGCAGGTCGGCGCACCAGGCCCACGAGCAGCGGGCCAGGGGGCCTATCCCTGTCACCGTCAGGTCGATCTTGTCGGGGCGGGCGACGACCGTCGGGGCGGCTTTGGCGGGCGCGGCGACGGTCAGGGCGACACGGCGGGTCAGCGGCTCGCGCTGGCCGGGCAGCGGGATGACGAGCAGGCCAGCGTCGGATTGGCTTGGGGACGAGGGGAGGGCCAGCGTCACGGTGGCGGCGCGCGTGTCGGGGGCGAAGCCCTGGGTAGCGGGCGTCGGCCAGGCCAGGCCGACGCCCACCAGGGTCGGCGCGAGCCTCGGGCAGCGGGCGAGGTCGGCCTCCAGGCAGACGAGCCGGACGGTGATGGGCGTGGGCGTCGCGCCGGGCTTGACTTCGATCGTCAGCGGGCCGTCATCCACGAAGCGGACGAGGGGGGCGGCAAGAGTAGGGACGCTGGTAGCGACAGGGGTGGGTGGCGCCGTGGCCGTCGGCGTAGGTGGCGCCGTCGCAGTGGGGCTGGCGGTGGGCGTGGGGCCGACTGAAGTTGGCGTTACGGTCGGTGGGGCGGTCGGCGGGGCTTCGGTGGGGGCGGCCGGAGTCGCGGTGTTGAGCAGGGGCGGGGTGCTCGTGCCCTGGGCCGCCACAGTTTGGGGATGCGCGACGAGCAGGAGCCAGCTCAGGAGTAGGACGCCAACGACGAATAACGGTGGTAGGCCTTGCCCCCGTCCCCTGTCCCCTTCCCCCACGCGGGGGGAAGGGGAAATGGCCGCCCCGTGGTCCGGCCTATCACCCGTTTGGATATGCGATCCTTCCTCCACGTGTGGGGCAGGGGAAACGGCCTCCTCCCCTCTCCCAGTCTGGCGAGAGGGGGGCGAGGGGTGAGGGACCACAAGGCGACGCGCCATGTTCACAAATGACTCCCTCGGAATCTCAGATGCTGGCGGAGCCAGCATCTGTCTCTCCTCTTGCCCTACACAGACATGGACCTGTTCTAAGTCTACCCGATCTGCCCTCGTCTGTCTACCGCGTTCCCAGCGGTTCCTGGCTCGGCAAGCCCGCGCGGCGCGGGTAGGCGGGGGGCGTGGGGCGGATTTTGGGCAGGATGACCAGCGCGCGGGGGTCGTCCAGCCCCGGCAGGGTGTAGGTGACGAGCCGGGCCGCGCCGCCGCCCAGCGTCTTGACGGCCTTCGCTGCCCGCGCCACTTCGTCCTCCGCCCGCGCCCCTTTCTGGGCCAGCGCCGCGCCGCCCACCCGCGCCAGCGGCAGCAGGTACTCGGCCAGGACGCTCAGATCGGCGACAGCGCGGGCCACGGCGACGTCGTAGCGGGCGCGGTGGGCGCGCTGCTGCCCCAGGTCCTCGGCACGGGCGTGAACCGCCTCCGCGTCCCCTAGGCCAAGGCGGTTGACCATGTGGGCGACGAACTGGACCTTCTTGCCCACGGAGTCGGTCAGGGTGACGCGCAGGTCGGGGCGCGCGATCTTGAGCGCCAGGCCCGGCAGGCCCGCCCCGGTCCCGACGTCGATGACCGTGGCCTCGGGCGGGAACAGGTCAGGCGCGCCGACGAGGATGGCGAGGGAGTCGAGGAAGTGCTGGACCTGGACGGCTTCGTCGTCGGTGATGCGCGTCAGGTTGAAGCGGCTATTCCACTCCAGCAACTCGCGGTAGTAGGTCTCGAACTGCGTGAGCTGCATCTCGGTCAGGGCCAGGCCGCGTTGCTCAGCTTCGCGGCGGAGGGTGTCTTGCATGGAGCCTTCACTTGCACAGGGACATAACGACGTACAACATGGTTTCATTATAACGCGGTTGCGCCGAACCGCAACCAGCGGGCGCACCCCTCATTTTTGACATCTCCCCGGCGGCGGCTATACTTCGATTCCCAGACAAAGGAGGTTCTATGGCAGCCCTCGTTCGACCCAGCATCGCCACCCTGTCCGCCCCCCTGCGTGAGGTTGACCCCGAACTGTTTGAGGCCATTGGCAAGGAAGAGAATCGCCAGCGGCACAATATTGAGCTCATCGCCTCCGAGAACTACACCAGCCGCGCCGTCCGCGAGGCGACGTCGAGCGTGCTGACCAACAAGTACGCCGAGGGCTACCCTGGCAAGCGCTACTACGGCGGCTGCGAGT
>CAZLBQ010000422.1:0-5748 GCA_964557745.1 uncultured Anaerolineales bacterium | reverse complement strand
GGGAGAGTTCCGTGACGGGGCAACCGGATGGTCCGCGGACTGTGGAATTCCCGTAAGACATCGTGCCTGGTGGCCCCCGCGCTGTGTTAGTCATCGAAGAGGCACAGGCGCCCCAGATGATCCCGACCCTGGATGATTTCCCAGTGGACGATCTCGGCCCGTGGCCTGAGGGTCTGTCGCTTCGACGCGAGGATATGTATGACGACTCGGGCCGTTGACTCGGTCTTCCTCGACAGGACAGCCGTCACTCGTGTGCGCTACTTCCAGACCCACTTCCGTGTGGCTGAAGACGGACCTGACGTAACCCAGCGACTTCTAGCGCTCGTTGAGCAGATCCCAATGGACGGCAAGCAAATCCACGACGCCACCATCGTCGCCACCATGCAAGCGCACGGCATCAACCACCTGCTCACGCACAATACTGCCGACTTCGCGCGCTTCACTCACCTGATCACCGTCGTGCCCTTGTAGCAGGTTCTCAAAAATGTATCCGCCCATGGCAACCGCCGAGGCAAAAAGCAACATCGCCTTCATCAAGTACTGGGGGAGTCGGGACGCGGAGATGAACATTCCCCTCAACGACTCGCTGAGCATGAACCTGAGCGACGCGACGACGGTCACGACGGTGCACTTCGGCGACTATGCCGCCGATAGCCTGACCATCGATGACCAGCCCGCTAATGAGGCGCAGACACGCCGTGTGAGCCGCCACCTCGACGCCGCCCGCCGCCTGGCCGGGACAACCCTGCGGGCGCGGGTCGTCTCCCGCAACTCGTTCCCCATGGGCACCGGGATGGCGTCGTCGGCGGCGGGCTTCGCAGCCCTTACGGTCGCCATGTGCAGCGCGCTCGGCCTGGACCTATCCGAGCGGGAGCTATCGGCGCTGGCACGCCTCGGCTCGGGGTCGGCGTGCCGCTCGATTCCCGGCGGCTACGCCCTGTGGCACGCGGGCCACGACCACGCCTCCTCGTATGCCGAGACCGTCGCGCCGCCCGACCACTGGGACCTGCGTGACGTGCTGGCCGTCGTCAGCGTGGAGCACAAGGAGGTCGGGTCGGCGCAGGGCCACCGCCTGGCGGCGACGTCGCCCTTCCTCCAGGCGCGGCTGGCCGACCTGCCTCGCCGCGAGGCGCGGGTGCTCGCAGCGCTCCAGGCGCGCGACATGGCAGCGCTGGGCGAGGAGTTGGAGGCCGAAGCCATCGCCCTCCACGTGCTGGCGATGACGTCGCGCCCGCCCATCCTCTACTGGGAGCCGGCCACCCTGGAGATCATGCGGCTGTGTCCCGTCTGGCGCGCCGAGGGCGTGGAAGTCTACTTCACGCTCGACGCCGGGCCGAACGTCCACCTCATCTGCGAGGCGAGCTACGCGCCGGCCGTCGAGGCGCGGCTGGCGCGCCTGCCCGCTGTCCAGCGCGTCATCGTCAACGGGCCGAGCGGCGGGACACGGCTGATAGACGAGCGCCTGTTTAGCGTGTGAGGTGGCGCAGGTAAGGGTTGCGGATACGCTGCGTCTCTCCTTACGGTAGCGTGGTTCTATGATATAATGGAAGACAGGGCCCGCCAGGGATTGGCGAGGTGGGATAAGAGAGCAGAGTATGACGACAACAGCTTTTGCCACGACGCTCGAAGGGCTGGCGGACGCGTCGCAGCCTTTGAAGCTCGGTGACTTGAACGGCCTGTCCAACGCCCGCCGCGCCGATGTGCAACTGTTCGCGGAGCGTTGGCCGACCATCCCCGTTCAGCGGCGTCGCGAGATTGTGCGTGGGATGGGCGACCTGATTGCGGCGAGCTTCGAGGTCGAGTTTACGCCCCTCAGTCGCGTGGCGCTGAGCGACCCGGACGTCGAAGTACGGGCGACGGCGATTGAGAACCTGTGGGAGAGTGAGGCGGAGGACCTGATTCAACCCTACCTTACCTTCCTGAGCCAGGACGAGGGCGTGTCGGTGCGGGCGGCGGCGGCGGGCGCGCTGGGTAAGTACATGTTCCTGGCCGAGATGGAGGAGTTGGACGAGGCGCAGGCCGCGCTGGTGCGCCGCTCGCTCCTGACGACTATCCGCGACCCGCGTGAGGACATCGAAGTGCGCCGCCGCGCTATCGAGTCCATTGGCTTCCTCGGCGACGAAGAGGTGCGCGCCGTCATCGAGGACGCCTACAACTCGCCCGACGACGTCATGCAGGCCAGCGCCGTGACGGCCATGGGGCGCAGCCTGGACCAGTACTGGTCGGGCATGGTCCTGCTCGAATTGGCGAACCCGAACCCGCGCGTCCGGCTGGAAGCGGTCCTGGCGAGCGGTGAGTTGGAACTACGCCAGGCCGTCCCCGCCCTGGTGGACCTGCTGGAAGAGCCGAACCGCGCCATCCTGCTGGCGACACTGCACGCGCTGGGCCAGATTGGCGGCCCCGTGGCGCGCCAGGCGTTGGAGATGATGGCCGAGAGCGACGACGAGGAGATCGCGCAGGAGGCGGAGGACGCCCTGGCCGAGTTGCAGTTCGGTAGTGGTGACGACTGGCTGGTGTACGACCTCAACGCCGCCTCCCTCGACCCCGACAGTGGCGACTTTGGGGATAGCGACGCCGACGACGAGATGGACGAACTCGACGGCTTCAGCACGCTCTGGCGTCGCACTGACGACGAGTTCGACGACTAACACCCAACGCAAAGTGGGGTAGGGGCACGCGACCACTCTGCCTGCTGGGCAGACGCCGGTCCGCCCCTACTCCCATCACACCCACGTCCTATGCCCCTCTCCGTTCTCGCCGACGTCATCATCCCCATCTTCATCATCATTGGCGCCGGCTTCCTGGCCGGGCGGACGCTGAACCTCGACCGCCGCGCCCTGGGGCGCAGCGTCCTCTACATCTTCGCCCCCGCCCTCGCCCTCGACTCACTCACAACCAGCAAGCTCAGCACAGCGGAGTTGGGGAGCATTGTCCTGTTTGTCCTTCTGGCGACAGTGGTGTTGGGGGTCGTGGTGTGGAGTGTGGCGCGGGTGATGCGCGCGAGCGCGGCGCGGACGAGCGCCCTGCTGCTGTCCACGCTGCTCATGAACAGCGGCAACTACGGCATCTCGGCCAGCCTGTTCGCCTTTGGGCAGACGGGCGTCGAGCGCGCCGTCATGTTCTTCACCGTCACCCAGATTCTGACCTACACCCTGGGCGTGTACCTCGCGTCGAGCGGGCAGGGTCAGGGCTGGCGGCCGCTGCTCAACATCCCGCGCCTGCCCGTCTTCTGGGCCGTCGTGGTGGCCCTCGTCGTCCGCTTCGCCGGCTGGACGCTGCCCAGCCCGGTTGCCCGCGCCGCCGCGCTGGCCGGGTCGGCCTCGGTGCCCGTCCTGCTCGTCGGGCTGGGTGTCGAACTGAGCCGCGTCAAGGGCGTGCGCGAGTGGCGGGGTGTGTCCGTCGCGTCCGTCCTGCGCCTCGGCGTGTCCATCCCGGTCGCGCTGGGGGTGGGCGCGGCGCTCGGTCTGACCGGCGTCACCCTCGCCGTGTGCATCCTCCAGTTCGCCATGCCGACGGCGGTCACGCCCGTCGCGCTGGCGATGGAGTTTGGCGCCGACCCTGAGTTTGTGACCAGCGTCATCTTTGTCACGACGCTGGCGAGTGTCTTCACCCTGACCGCCCTGCTGGCCTTTATCCGATGACCTCCGCCGAACTGGAAGCGCGCCTGGCGACCTACACCCTCAGCTTCGACGAGACGACGGACGAGATCGAGCTGACCCGTTTCCCGTCGATGCTGCGCGTCTTCCGCGCCCTGTGCGACGGTCCGCTCCCGCCGACCCAGGCCGATTTCGTCTACGGCTTCGCGGCGACGTACGGCGCGAGCCACCGCCACCTGTTCAGCGGTGACGCGCGCCACGCGACCGTCGCCCGCCTGCGCCGCGCCTACCCCTCGCTGGTGCGTGACAACCACCTGTTCCTCAAACTCCAGGAGACGTTCGAGCGCGTCGAGCGCGACGATACCCTCGACGAGTTCGGCGGCGTCGACTTCGTGGTCCACCAGGCCGGGCGCGTCTTCCACGTCCACGCCTACACCGACACGCGGCGCGGCCGCCACTGGCGGCAGGCCAAGCACGACCGTCACGCGGCGGACGCCGACGCGACGGTCATTGACTTTCCCCTGAACCTGAACGAGGCCAAGCCCGTCGGCCCGTTCCTCCTCTATTCAGACCGCACCGTGGAGCGATTACGGACGCAAATCGAGCGACAGTCGGGCGGGTCGGTCCTTTGACACGCGCCTGCGCTGACTCGTCAGGTTGACTACGTGGATAGAGGCTATTAGAATGTAAATCGCAGCAGTGCCTTGTTGTGACATAGCATACGGAAAGGGTGGAGGCAATGTATACCGTCTACCGTTTGAACGCCAGCGAGCTAGATAGCCAGTTTGTCGAGTCCTTGAAGGCGCTGTTCAAGGATAAGGAGATTGAGATCACGGTGAGCGAGGTGGATGAGACGGCGTATTTGCTGCGGTCCGAGGCCAACAAAGCGCGTCTCGTTGAGGCTATTCGGAACGTTGATAACCAGACCGGGCTGGTTGAAGTAAACCTGGATGCCCTCTCATGAGGCGCGTCATCTTCGAGGCTCACGCTTTCGAGGACTTTACCGCCTGGGCCAGCGAAGACAAGAAGATATTCGTTCGCATTGTCGATCTACTTCGGGATGTCCAGAGGACTCCTTTCAACGGCTTGGGCAAGCCTGAACCCCTGCGCCATGAACTGCAAGGGTACTGGTCCAGGCGCATCAACGACGAACACCGTCTAGTTTACAAAGTAACAGCGGACGCAATCATTGTCATTGGATGTAAATATCACTACTAACTCGCGTTGCTCGCCGAGGGCACAGGGTTAGACTTCGCAGTGCTTCCGACTGAAGACGGGGCTAAGGTGAAGGCGGTTGAACGCCGATACCCTGGCCCCGTCTTCAGTTGGTGGGCGGTTAGCCGCCAATCACCCCCAACGCGCGCCCGACCGCCGCGAACTGGTCGAGGGCGAAGTGCAGGTCGTCCTGGCTGTGCGTCGCCGACGGCATGACGCGGATGCGCGCCTGGCCCAGGGCGACGGTCGGGAAGCCGATGGCGACACAGAACAAGCCGCGCTCGTACAGCCGCCGCGCAAAGTCCTTCGCCAGGGGCGCTTCACCCAGCATGACCGGCGTGATGGGCGTCTCGGTCTTGCCCAGGTCGAAGCCCAGGCGGCGCATCTCGCCCTGGAAGAAGCGGGCGTTGGCCCACAACTGGTCCACCAGAGCGGTCGAGGCTTCGAGTAGGTCCACCGAGGCCAGACACGCCGCCGTGTCGGGGACGGTCAGGGCGCTGGAGAAGAGGTTGGGCCGCGCCCGCGTGCGCACGTAGTCCACCAGGAGCTTGGGGCCGGCGATGAAGCCGCCGACGACGCCGAACGCCTTGGACAGGGTGCCGACCTCGATATCGACGCGGCCGTGCAGCCCAAAGTGGTCCACGATGCCGCGGCCGCCGCGGCCCAGCACCCCTTCGCCGTGGGCGTCGTCGACCATGAGCAGGCAGCCGTGGCGCTCGGCCACGTCGGCCAGGGCGGGCAGGGGGGCGATGTCGCCGTCCATGGAGAACACGCCGTCGGTCACGACCAGGCGGCGGCGGTAGGCGGTCTCCTGCTGGAGCAGCTCGTCCAGGGCGGCGGCGTCGTTGTGGGGATAGACGATGATCTTGGCGCGGGACAGGCGCGCGCCGTCGATGATGCTGGCGTGGTTGAGGGCGTCGGAGAAGATGGCGTCCTC
>CAZLBQ010000421.1:0-5819 GCA_964557745.1 uncultured Anaerolineales bacterium | reverse complement strand
GCATCTCCGGCACGGGCGCGTCGCTGGCCGGGCTGGAGAAGGCGCTGCGCGAGGAAGGCCCGCAGGAGGTCGAGCTAGCGCTGCGCCGCATCTTGCTTATCCACAGCGTCATCCTGAGCATCGGGGGTATCCCCCTACTCTACCTGGGGGACGAGGTGGCGACGCTCAACGACTACAGCTACCGCGCCGACCCCACCAAGGCCGGCGACAGCCGCTGGGTCCACCGCCCCTTCACCGATTGGGAGCGCGTCGCGCAGCGCCACGACCCGACGACCATTTCCGGTCGCCTGTACACGCGTCTGCTGCGCCTGATCCACCTCCGCCAGGGCTGCCCTGCCCTGGCCGACGGCGAGATGACCGTGGTCCAGCCGGGTAACGACCATGTCTTCGGCTACGTCCGCCACCACGGCGGCCAGCGCGTCCTTGTCCTGGCGAACTTCAGCGAGCAGCCGCAGACCATTGCCGCCAACCAGATCCGTCTCTACGGTCTGGGCTACCAGTTCCGCGACCTGGTGACCGACCAGACCCTCGGCCTGGACGCCGCCCTGACCCTCGAGCCGTTCCAGTTCGTGTGGCTGGTCGCCGTCTAGGAGGACTTCACCATCCAGACCACAAGGACACAGCGAGCGCTGCGTAGACGAGAGGAGTAACCTGTTGAGGACGAACAAGATGCTAGACCAGGTGAATACGCCAGGTGAAACGGAGCCAGGGGGGAACGAGACGGTACAGCACGCGCCGTTCTGGAAGCGCTTCCTGTGGCTCTACCTGCTGGGGCTGGTGGGGATCGTCGGGCTGGTCCCGGTGCTGCTCGGCCAGTACGCCGTGCTGCTGACGCGCGACCCGGCCGCCCCGCCGCTGCCGCTGCCTGTCCTGGCCGCCGCCAGCCTCATCCAACCCGCCGTGCTGCTGGCCGTCGCCGTCGCCGTTGGGCTGGCGCTGGCCCCACGCCTCGGCCTGCGCTCGCAGGTGGTCGACGCGGCGGACGGCGGGCCGACGTGGGACCGGCTGCGGCGCGCCCTGCCCCTGGCGCTGCTGGTGGGCGCGCTGGGCGCAGTCGGGATCGTCGGGCTGGATATCCTGTTCGGGCCGTTCATGCCGCCCCTGGTGGGCAGCGCCGCCGAGCAGACGACGCGCAGCCTGGGCCTGACGGTCAGCGGCATGCTGTACGGCGGCATCACCGAGGAGCTGTTGTTGCGCTGGGGGCTGATGACGCTGCTGGCGTGGCTGGGCTGGCGGCTGGCGCAGCGCGGTCAGGGAACGCCGAGCGCGGCGGTCATGTGGGCAGGCATCGTTCTCGCCGCCGTCCTGTTCGGCGCCGGACACTTGCCGGCGGCGGGCATGCTGTTTGCCAGTCTGACGCCCGTCCTCATCGTGCGCACCATCCTGCTCAACGCGCTCCTGGGCGTGTTCCTCGGCTGGCTGTACTGGCGGCGCAGCCTGGAAGCGGCGATGGTCGCCCACGGGATGGCGCATATCGTCATGACCCTACTCAGCCTGGTGTTCAATAGGATGATATGATCCACACCGAGAACTTGACCCGGCTGTTTGGCGCGACAACGGCGGTACGCGACCTGTCGCTAGACGTCGCGCCGGGTGAGGTGTTCGTCCTGCTCGGCCCCAACGGGTCGGGCAAGACAACGACGGTGCGCATGTTGGCGGCGCTCATCGCCCCGACGAGCGGCGACGCGACCGTCGTGGGCGAGGCGCTGAGCGGCGGGGAGGCGGCCCGCAACCGCATCCGCGCCCGCGTCGGGCTGCTCACCGAGTCGCCCGGCCTCTACGACCGCCTGAGCGCCTGGACCAACCTGCTGTTCTTCGCCCGCCTGTACCGCGTGGCGCAGCCGGAGGCCCAGGTCGAGAAGTACCTCAAGCTGCTGGACCTGTGGGACCGCCGCGACGACCCGACGGGCGGCTTCTCCAAGGGTATGAAGCAGAAGGTCGCCATCGCCCGCGCTCTGGTCCACGAGCCGGACCTGCTCTTCCTCGACGAGCCGACGAGCGGGCTGGACCCCAGTGCGGCCAAGACGGTGCGCGACTTCCTGGAAGACCTCAAGGGTCAGGGGCGGACCATCTTCCTGACGACGCACAACCTGGACGAGGCCGAGCGGCTGGCCGACCGCGTCGGCGTGCTGCGCCAGACGCTGCTTGCCCTGGACACGCCGACGGCGCTACGCCACCGCCTGTTTGGGACGCGGACCGTCGTCCAACTGGCGAACCCCGACCCGCGCTTCCTAGCCATTGCCCAGAGCCAGCCGACGGTGCGCCACGCCGAGCTACGCGATGGGACGCTGCATGTGGACCTGGCGGACGCGGCGGCGGACAACCCGGCCCTGGTGGCGGCGCTGGTCGGCGCAGGGGCGGCGGTCCAGTTCGTGACCGAGGAGCGGGCCAGCCTCGAACAGGTCTACCTGGAACTGGTGAAGTGAGATGTCACCCTTAGCAGCCATTGTCCGCAAAGAGTGGGCGGAGACGCTCAAGAACAAGACCATCGTCTGGACATTCCTCGGCCTGGGCATCGTGTTTACCCTGCTGCCCATCGGGCTGGGGCTGATTGCGCCGCGCGTGGCCGCCGACACCCTGCTGGCCGACCCGGACGTGAGCCGCGTGACCGACGTGCTGGCGGCGGCGCTGCCGGGCTTCGGGACGCTGTCGCCCGTCGGGCAGTTCCAGGTCTACATCCTGCGCCAGTTCCTGCCCATGTTCCTACTGCTGCCTGTGATGGGCGCGATGAGCATTGCGACGTACAGCATCATCGGCGAGAAGACGAGCCGCAGCCTGGAAGCGCTGCTGGCCACGCCGACGACGACACGTGACCTGCTGCTGGGCAAGGCGCTAGCCTCGACCGTGCCGGCCGTACTGGCGACGTGGGCGCTGTTCGCCGTCTACGTCGGGGTGACGCTCGCGTTGGGCGGGCCGGCCGTGGCCCGCTACGCTTTCGACCCGCCGGCCCTGTTGCTGATGATCCTGATGACGCCGCTGGTCGCGTTCATGGCGCTGGCGCTGGGCGTCATCGTGTCGTCGCGCTCGACCGACCCGCGCAGCGCCCAGCAGATCGCCAGCATCCTGGTGCTGCCGGTGGTGGCGCTGGTGGTCGGGCAGAGTTCAGGGCTGTTCCTGCTCGGCCTGCCGTTCGTCCTGGTCGGGGCCTTGGTGGTGGTCGTGCTGGACGTGGTCCTGATGCGCGTCGGTGTGCGCCTCTTCCAGCGCGAGGCGATTCTGACGCGCTGGCGCTGAGGCTGACGGACGATGGACGACAGCCTGAACACCCCAGCGTGGTTCGCACGACAGGCTCACCTACCGGGGATGACCGGCCTCCATGTCACGCCGCCGTCGTGCGTCTCAAACAGTCGCTCCGCTAGGCTGAGCCAGGCATACTGGTCGTCGGCGACGGCCAGCTCAAGATGCAGCGGCGCGGGGGCGTCGACGTCGGGCAAGACCGACGCCGCCCGCTGCGTCCACATTTGCCCGCCATCGGCGGACACGTAGAGCGCGCCGGGGCGCATCGGCTTGCCCACGCGGACTAGGCACAACACCCACATTTGGCCATCGGCCAGGGCGTCGGCTAGCAAGTCAGCCGCGTTCTGGCAGGGCACGGTAGTCTCCTGCCACGTCGCCCCGCCATCTCGCGTCGCCATCACCTGCCAGCGCATTGTCTCGTCGTCTAGATAGTAGACCCACGCCGCCTGGGCACTGAGGGCCGTCAACCGCACCGGCTCCTCCGGCCAACCGGCGAAATGCGTATGCGGCGGCCAGGGCGGCTGGGCCGCCGTCGGCTGCCAGTCGCCGCCGGCCGTCGTGGCGCGTACGACGGTGTAGCGGCAGGGTATCTGGCCGGGCGGCATGCTGCGGGGGCATACCTGCTGGACGGCCCACAGCGTTCCCGCTGCCTCGTCCAGCGCCATGATACCCGCCACCCCTGTCAGGTCGGTCCACGTCAGACCACCGTCCTGGGTCATGAACAGCCCCGGCCCATACGCCCAGCCGCGCTGCTCGTTGGCGAAGCGCAGATGCTGGACCGCCCTGGGGTCCGCGAAGTCGCTGTGGTAGACGATGGCGCTCGGTGGCGGGAGCGCGCGCCACGTCTGGCCGCCGTCGCTCGTGTCGGCCAGGGCGGCGCGGCTGTAGCCGTTGCCGAAGTACGCGCCGAGGATCCAGCCGCGCCCCGCCGTCACGCGGCTCTGGCTGATAATCGCTTCCGGGACGCCAACCGCGCCCGGCATCAGGGTTGGCGTCTGGGTCGGGGTGGGCGGCGGCGGGGGCAGGGTCGCGGCCAGCGTCGGGACGGGCGCGCCCAACTGCGCCTGATAGACCTGGACGCGGCGGTTGCCCGTGTCGGTCACGTAGACCTTGCCATCGGGCGCGACGGCCACGCCGGCGGGCGCCCACTGCGCCCCACCCTCGGCCGGCCCGTCCCACCACTCCAGGCGTTCGCCTGTCGGGGCGTAGCGGCTGACGCGGTGGCGGCGCGGCTCGACGACGAACACCGTCCCATCGGGGGCGACGGCCAGCGCCGTCGGCGTCTGGATGTCCTGGGTCGGCGGTCCCCAGGCGCCCACGTAGACGCCGGCCGGGGTAAAGACCTGGACGCGGTCGTTGGCCCAGTCGGCGGCGTAGAGCGTGCCGTTGGGCGCGCTGGCGAGACCGGGAATGCTGGCGAACTCACCGGGGCCGCGCCCCGTCCCGCCCCAGCCGCCGAGCGGCATGCCCCGGGGCGAGAAGCGCGTGATATGGTTGTCGCCACTGGCATAGACACTTGTGTCCGGACCGAGGGCCACGTTGAGGAGACTGTGCCCCAGTCTCTCGTTCGACCACGTGTCCAACAGGCGGCCCTCCGCGCTGAGATGGTGGACCTGACCGGTGGTGACGAACAGCGTGCCGTCGGCGGCGACCTCAATGTCGTGGGGCATGAGCGGCTGGTCAGGGCGCGGCCCCGCGATCTGCCACTGCGCCAGGAAGCGCCCCTGGGCCGTGTACTGGCGCACCTGCTGGGCTTGGAGATACGTCACGTAGACGCTGCCGTCGGGCGCGACGGCCACTCCATAGGGCAGGCCGAATTGACTCTCTCCTATCCCCAACCCGCCGAAGCTGAACAGCAGGCGCCCCGGCTGGGTGGGTGGCTCTGGCGTGGGCGAGGCGTATGGTGGGTAGGGGTAGGGGGTCACGGGCGTCGGCGGAGGCGGGGTCAAGGTGGGACGCAACTCGGGCGGCGCGTACGGCGCGAGGCCGGGCGTGGCGGCCAGGGGGGTCGCTTGGCGTAGCGGGGGCCGCGCCGGTGTTACGTTCGCTGTGGCGGGCAGGGTCCCTGGTGCGCGCGTGAGGCCGCTGCCGAGGGCCACCAGCGTCGGCTGGGTCGGCGCGGGCGCGGCGAGAGGCGTGAGGGCGAACAAGGCATAGGCCAGCAGCGCGACGAGCAGCGCTGTGGCGGCGAGGGAGGTCACGGGCCAACGAGGGCGGCGCATACCGCCTCCTCTCCGGTGAGGGATCTCGTCAGAGCGCGGGGGTCTATGGATACAGACGCGGGCAGCGGCACAAAGGTACGCGCGGGGTGTGCCGTAGCGCCCGCTCTGTAGCGCCGGCTTCCGTCGGCCGCAGCGGACTACGGTCTGCGCTACGGGAGGGGAAGGCGCGCGGCGTCCCAGGCCAGGCCGAGGCGGGCGAAGACGTCGGCGGCCTGGTCGCGCCAGGCGCGCGCGTGGTCAGCGTCTCCCCGCGCCAGGGCCAGCCGCCCCAGCGCCGCCAGCGTGCGGCCCACTTCGGGCTGCGCCCCAATGGCCCGGCCCTCCGCCAGCGCCGCCGCCAACTCGGTCTCAGCGGCTGAC
>CAZLBQ010000420.1:0-5835 GCA_964557745.1 uncultured Anaerolineales bacterium | reverse complement strand
GCTACGCCCTGGCCGACCTGGCCTATGGACAGGGCGACGGCGGCAACATGCTGGCGGGCCTGCTGGGCCGCACCATCGCCAGCGCCGACGCCATCAACTGCGTCGCCGTCGTCGTCACCAATGACACGGCCACCTACCTCCTCAAGCGCCCGCAAGACTTCTCCGCCGCCGAGTACGGCGACCTCGTCAGCCTGGCCCAGCGCGGCGAGTTGACCGAACTCTACCACCGCAGCCGGGTCAAGCTCATGGACGGCCGCGCCGCGCCGCCGGTCCAGCCGGGCTACAACTTTAACATCAACAAGTGGTCGCTGTACGCGCCGGGCGGCTCGTATTTCCTGCCCATTGTCGAGACGACGGCGGTGTACATCAACGCCCTGCTCGAAGCCTTCACCGAGGACATGGGCATCTTCGTCATGGACGAGCGGCACAACTTCCAGCCGGCGGGTATCCGCCAGTTCGGGCGCAAGGAGGGCGGCCACCTGGACGACGACCCCAAGGGGGGCCACGTGGCGACCGTTCAAGCGATTGAGCTGTCGCTGTCGGAGGCGGGGGCGATTGAGATGGGGATGGTGTTGCAAAACCTGGGGCTGATGAGCCAGGCGCTTGGCCTGGGCGGCTTCCCGAACTTCGCCCGCCACGAGTGGGGCTGGTTCGAGGCGCTGGGCTTCCGCATGCAGACGATGCCCGCCAGCCAGTACCTCGGCGCGAGCCACCTCGTGTCCACGTTCCTGGGCTTGCTGGGCCGCGACCAGGACATCCCCTTCCCGGTTGGCCTGGAGCGCGACGGGACAGTCCTGCTCAAGCCCTTCTGCCCGCCGTACTACCCGACGATGCGCGACGCCGTCCTGGCGTATGTCGACACCAAGTTTGGCGCGCAGGGCGTGTGGCGCGGGGGGACGGCGCGCAGCGCGTGGCGCGACCCGGCGGGCGCGGCGGCGCAGATTCCGGAGCTAGACGAGCGGGCCATCGAGGCCACCATCGCTTACTGCGAGACCATCTACGACCGCTATGGGCGCTTCCCGGCCTACACCGCGCCCTTCCGCACCGTCCTCGGCTACCAGGCCACCCACGTCGACCCCGACTTCTACGACCGCTTCTATCAGCCGGACGCGTTGAGCGCGACCCAGCGCGCGCACACGCACTGAACCACAAACACGAGGGGCGGCAGTCCATTAGCGACTGCCGCCCCTCGTGTCATTCTCGTGGTGGGTGCCAGCCTACGGCTACCCACTCGCGTCTGACCATCACGGCGATCACATGGTTTAGCTGTAAGGCGACCACGGTGGCGCGACCACAAGCAGTTCGTCCCAGGATGCGCGTACCGTCCTCACTCCAGCGAAAGTGGCGCGCCCAGCGTTGACGACGGGGATTGAACAGGCGAACCCTTCGTCCGGTAACCGGGTCACGCCCATGTGTCTGGACGCCTTTGTAGGCGTTGCACATCCGGCAGGCAAGCCATAAGTTGCTTTCGTCGTCTGAACCACCCCGCGCGACAGGAACGATGTGCTCTATCTCCAGTGGACCCAGCACGTACCGTTGTTGACTTTGACAATAACCGCACCGGTCCCGCGCCGCAGTCCGGACTCGCTCGCGAGTCTCAGCAGTGATGTTACCTGGACTCACGGTTCCGCCGTCAGGAGTCCTCGCCGGACCGCTTCGCGCATCGCCTGAGCCTTGCGCAGCAGTCCCTCCTGGTAGACTTGCATCAGCGCCCACAAGTCGCGCTGTTCGCTCGCGGTCAACTCTCCGGCCTGCTGACGGTCTAGCAGATGACTAAGGCGGCGGTCTTGAGCAGGCTCCATCTCGAGGTGGCTCAGAGCCAGCACTTCGGCGTCTGTAAGCGCCGTGACCGAAGCACCCTCCTCCACGCCCTCTCCCACCGAGCTTAGCGATATCTCCAGCGTGTCGACAACCACATCCTCGACGTCGCGCTGGGTCAACTGGGCCAGCCGCTCGATGCGCCGAAAGACTGGATCGGGGAGGATTACAATCACCTGTGTACTCATAACCGCCTCCACCGCCGACACTTCGTCAGCATGTCACACCTACTTCAACTGGATGTCGAAGGGCATCAGGGCCATGACGCGTCCGCCGAAGACCGTCTTCAGGCTGTCGCGCACCTCGGCGACCCACGCCTGCGGGTCGGCCAGGCGAGCCGGGACGAGAGGGGTGCGCGGCGCGCCGGCGGGCACGACGGAGACCTCGCGGTCCTCCGGCAGCCCGGCCAGGCTCTTCGCCTTGCGGATGGCGACCTCAAAGTCGCCTAGCTCGTCCACCAGCCCCAGGTCGAGGGCCTGGCGGCCCGTCCAAACCTTGCCCTGGGCCATCTCCTCGACGCGCTCTGGAGCGAGATGACGCCCGTCGACCACGCGGCTCTTGAACAGGCCGTACATGTCCAGCAACAACTGCTGTAGGCGCTCGCGCTCGGAGTCGGTGAACTTGTCGTCGCCGCTCAGGATGGTGGCGTGCTCGCCGCGCTGGACCGTCTCGATGTTGGCGTGCAGCTTGTCGTAGAGGCCCCCTGTGACCAGCTTGCCGATGATGACGCCGATGGAGCCGGTCAGCGTCGAGGGCTGGGCGACAATGTGGTCGGCATACGTCGAGACGTAGTAGCCGCCCGACGCCGCGACGTCGCCCATGTAGACGACGACCGGCTTCTTGGCCCGTACCCGCTGGACCTCGCGGCTAATCAGGTCCGACGCCAGAGCGTCGCCGCCGGGCGAGTTGACATACAGCACGATGGCGGCAATCTTGTCGTCCTTCTCGGCCTGGCGGAAGGCGCGCATCACTGTCTCGGCCCCGCTGCGGGCTTCGGGCGCCGGTCCAGGCAGCGGCAGGGGTGGTCGGCGGCTCTCGCCGGGGGTAATCGTGCCTTCGACGCCGATGACGGCGATGGCCTTCTCGGTATGCCAGGTATAAGGCTGGAAGAGCTTGGGGAAGGCTTGCAGCCAGGGCAGGACGACGGGCGCGCCCCCCAGGTAGTCCCCCAGCTCGTCCTCGTAGACCAGCTTGTCCACCAGCCCCAACTCGACGGCGCGCGCCGCTACCATGGGGGCCTCGTTGAGCAACTCGGCGACGCGGTCCTGGGTCATGCCCCGCCCGACGGCGATGCCCTGCAAGACCTCGTTCCAGTTGGCGTCGAGCAGCCAGTTAAACTGGTCGCGCACCTCCGGCGACATGTCAGAGCGGGTGATCGTGTCCGCCGCCGACTTGTAGGGCGAGACGGCCAGGAAGTCGCCCGTCACCCCCCAGCGCGCCAGCGCATCCTTGAGGTAGACGGCCTGCAAGGCCAGCCCCAGGACAAAGAAGGTGGCGCTCTCCGGGGCCAGAATCTCATCCGCCGCCGTCGCCAGGTAGTAGCTGCGCAGGTCGAGGTCGGGAACATAGGCGATGATGCGCTTGCTGGAGCGGCGGAAGCGCTGGACCAGGTAGCGCAGGCTCTGGACCGTCGCCAGCCCATTCTCCAGGCTGTGGATGCGCAGGACGACGCCTTTCACCTGGGCGTCCTGGGCAATCAGGTCGAGGGCGTGGCTCAGCCCCTCGACCGTCGGGCGGCGCGTCTGCGGCACGAGGCGCAGGAACCACGGCTGCAACTCGTCGCGTTCGACAAAGTCACCAGTGATGTCGAGCATGACATAGTCGGGCGGGGCCTGGTGGGGCATCTGACGCCGACGATTCGCCAGGTAGCGCGCCGTGTTGGCGAGATAGTCGGAGACTCGGGTCTGGTTTGGGATAGCCTTGGCCGGCATGGCGGTCATCCTTCCAAGCACGTGAAACGTGAGACGTGAGGCGTGGTACGGGACACGAACAATACAGCGCATCAATGCACCTCAGCCAAGAATAGACAGTACGTTAATTCTAGGCCGAGTAGGGCAGCACGCCAAGCCTGCCGTCTTCGGTGGCGCTTCTTACAGCTTGCCGCGCGGGGAGGAACGTGGTAAGATTGAGCGCAATTTGCCGCAGGAGACTCATGCATGCCTCGACCCAGCATATCGGCCTGTTTTCCGGCCTACAACGACGGCGGCACCATCGCCAGCATGGTGATTATAGCCGCCGCCACCTTGCGTCAGGTCACGGACGACTACGAGATTATTGTCGGCAATGACGGCAGCAGTGACTATACGGGCCAGGTTCTCGACGAGCTAAAGCCGCTCGTGCCCGAACTCCGTGTCTTTCACCACCCGCAAAACAAAGGCTATGGCGGCAATCTGCGCTTCCTCTTCGCCCAGGCGCAAAAGGAATTGGTCTTTTACACCGACGGTGACGCCCAGTACGACGTGCGCGAGTTGGTGAAGCTGTCGGCGCGCATGCAGCCGGGCATTGACATCGTCAACGGCTACAAGATCAGCCGCAACGACCCGATCCACCGCATCATCATCGGGCGGCTGTACCACCACATCATGAAGCTGGCCTTTGGCTTCAAGATTCGGGACGTCGACTGCGACTTCCGCCTCATCCGCCGCGCGTGCTTCGACGCCGTGACCCTGGAGTCCAAGGACGGCACGCTGCCGCTGGAGATGGTCAAGAAGTTCACCGACGTCGGCTTCGTGTTCGAGGAAGTCCCCGTCCACCACTACCACCGCGTCTACGGCATCTCGCAGTTCTTCAACGTCCCGCGCCTGCTGCGCGTCGTGCGCGACATCACAGGACTATGGATCAAGCTGGTATGGCTGAAGCAGGACCAACCGCAGCCGGTGCGGCCAGCCCCGACGGTCACGCGCGAGCCTGAGCGCGCCATGCGAGACGTGTGAGGCGTCATGATGAAGATCCCCTTCAACACCTTCGAGCGCCAGGTCGAGCGGCTGCGGCCGGAGATCGATGAGGCCATCGCGCGGGTTCTCGACCGAGGCTGGTTCATCCTCGGTCCCGAACTTGAGAAGTTCGAGGCCGAGTTCGCCGCCTACATGGGCATGCCCTACGCCGTCGGCTGCAACTCGGGCACCGACGGCATCGAGCTCGCCTTTCTCGCCCTGGGCGTTGGGCCAGGCGACGAGGTTATCACCTCGCCGCTGACGGCGGCGTTTGGCGTCTTCGCTATCACGGCGGCGGGTGCGACGCCGGTCTTTGTCGACATTGACCCGCTGACCTACAACCTGGACCCGAATCAGATCGAGGACGCCATCACCCCGCGTACACGGGCCATCATGCCCGTCCACCTCTACGGCCAGCCCGCCGACATGGGGACTATCCTGGAGATTGCCCAGGAGCGCGACCTGTTCGTGGTCGAGGACTGCGCCCAGGCCCACGGCGCCCGCTATCGAGGCCAGAAGGTCGGGACGCTGGGCGACGTCGCCGCCTTCAGCTTCTACCCCACTAAGAACCTCGGCGCGTACGGCGACGGCGGCATGATCGTCACGGCCTCACCCGCCGTAGCCGAGCGGGTCAAGATGTTGCGCAACGGCGGCCAGCGAGCGCGCTATGTCCACGAGACCGTCGGCCTCAACAGCCGCCTGGACGAGATGCAGGCCGCGATCCTGTCCGTCAAGCTGACCCATCTAGATGAAGACAATGCTCGCCGCCGCGCGCTGGCCGCCCACTACGACGCCCTGCTCCAGGGCGGTCCGGTCGCGCCGCCCTATATCGCGCCCGACGTCGAGCCGGTCTACCACCTGTACGTCGTGCGCGACGCCGACCGCGACGGGCTGGCGCGCCACCTGGCCGAACAAGGCATCGGCTCGATGGGCCACTATCCAACGCCCGCCCACCTGCAGGGCGCGTATCGCCACCTGAACTACCCACGCGGCGCGCTCCCCCACGCCGAAGCGGCGGCGCGGGGGATTCTGTCGATGCCCATGTTCCCTGAACTCACGCTCGAAGAATTCGGGGTTGTGGCGC
>CAZLBQ010000419.1:0-5848 GCA_964557745.1 uncultured Anaerolineales bacterium | reverse complement strand
CGCAACCGCGACAAGCTGCTGCGCCACCTGGTGTCCATCCACTACGACCGCAACGACTTCGAGCTGAAGCGCGGGCGATTCCGCGTGCGCGGCGACACCGTCGAGATTCAGCCTGCCTACACCGACACGGCCTACCGCGTCGAGTTCTGGGGCGACGAGATTGAGCGCATCACCGAGATCGACCCCCTCACGGGCGAGATTCTCATCCAGCATACGGCGGTCGACATCTACCCGGCCAAGCACTTCATCACGCCCGCCGAGAAGCTGCACCTGGCGATTGCCGACATCGAGGCCGAGCTGCAGGAGCGGCTGCAGGAGTTGAAGGACGCCGACAAGCTGCTCGAAGCGCAGCGGCTCGACCAGCGCACCCGCTACGACCTGGAGATGCTGCGCGAGGTAGGCTACACGTCGGGTATCGAGAACTACTCGCGCCACCTGGCGCGCCGCCAGGCAGGCGACCCACCCTGGACGCTGCTCGACTACTTCCCCGACGACTACCTGATGTTCATCGACGAGTCGCACATGACGCTGCCCCAGGTGCGCGGCATGTACCACGGCGACCGCTCCCGCAAGGAGAACCTGGTCGACTACGGGTTCCGCCTGCCGTCGGCGCTGGACAACCGCCCGCTGACGTTCGAGGAGTTCGAGACCCACATCAACCAGATCGTCTACGTCTCGGCCACGCCGGGGCCGTATGAGATGGAGCACAGCCAGCCGCCGGCGGGCCAGGTGGTCGAGCAGATCATCCGCCCCACGGGCCTGGTCGATCCCGAAGTCGTCATCAAGCCGACGAAGGGGCAGATTGATGACTTGTTGGGAGAGATTCGCCAGCGGGTCGAGCGCGGCGAGCGCACCCTGGTCACGACTCTGACCAAGCGCATGGCCGAGGACCTGGCCGACTACCTAGCCGAGTCGGGTGTCAAGGTCCACTACCTGCACTCGGAGATCCACACCCTGGAGCGCATCGAGATTCTGCGCGACCTGCGCCAGGGCATCTACGACGTGGTCGTCGGCATCAACCTGCTGCGCGAGGGGCTTGACCTGCCGGAGGTGTCGCTGGTGGCGATCCTGGACGCCGACAAGGAGGGTTTCCTGCGCTCCGAGCAGTCGCTCATCCAGACCATCGGCCGCGCGGCGCGCCACGTCCAGGGCACCGTTGTCATGTACGCCGACAACGTCACCAACTCGATGGAGCGCGCCATCGCCGAGACCAACCGCCGCCGTGGCGTCCAGATGGCTTACAACCAGGCGCATGGCATCGAGCCAAAGTCGATTGTCAAGGCCGTCCGCGACCAGATCGAGCGGACGAAGCAGGTGGCCGAGGAAGCCGCGCCGTACATCACGGGCAAGGACATGCCCGCCGCCGAGATGCACAAGCTCATCAAGGACCTGGAGAAGAACATGAAGGCGGCCGCTGCCGAACTGGAGTTCGAGAAGGCGGCGCTGCTGCGCGACCAGATCGCCGAGTTGCGCCGCGCCCTCCAGGAGGCGGACAAGCGCCCCGAGTGGGAGAAGGTCCGCGACCCGCGCTGACGCGAGGGATGAGCGTCCCCGATTTGCTATCTCGTTGGACGCGCCAGCCGCGCGACAAGTGGCCCTTGTTGCGCGGCTGGTAGGTGACAGGACTGTTGGGTATCCTGAGCGAGGCGGCCCCCTGACCTGGTGGACCTGACCACCGCCGTCTGAGTAATTGACGAGAGGGCTACAGTTCCCGGCGGATCGCGGCGGCCCATTGCCTCACGCGCTCCGCCGCGCCCTCTGGATGACCAGGGATATAGACATCGGCAATGGTCATCTGCCACCGGCGGAGTACCGGGCGGCGCTCGGCTTCGGGCTTCAGCACACGCTTCTTACCTTCATAGACTCTGGCGGCCCGTCGCCGCAGTTCTACAACTGCCACGTCATTGTCCAATCTATCGATAAACGCCGTCCTCAAGCCGACGAGCGCCTCATCCGTGAACTGGGCGGGGTGCTGAAGATTGTAGGCGGCTACGGTGAGAAAGTGTTCGGCCATAAGTTCTGGGTCCTGGAATTCCCACACTGCGATCTCGCCGAGTCGCTCCCAGCACGTCAACCCATCCACTGTAGGCGCACCACACTCGGGACACGTGTCCATCCTATAGCTCTCCACTTCTCTCCATTCCTCCCTCGACCCTGTCTTGAAGTATAATCCAGCCAATGAATGACGGGCAAACGGGGTGCGTTTATGCAAGCAAGGTGCATTGTGTGGCGCTGGCTGACTGTGATTCTTCTGCTAGGCAGCCTGACCGCGTGCAGCGTGGCGGCGCCGCCACCGCGCGAGGTGCCGCCGCCGGACCAGATTGTCGTCCACTTTGACCGCGGGCAGACGCTGACCCTCAAGCCGTCGGACGCGGCGTTCACGCCGCTGTTCGAGGGCGCGGCCAAGAGCGTCCTGTCCGCCGAGCGCCAGCTACCCCTCGCCGCCCTCGGCGGAGCCGTGGCCGACGTCAAGGCGCAGAGCACGTATGTCGAGCTAGTCTACGCCACGCCGCCCCGCCTGAGCACCCGCGTCACCATCCCCCGCGCCGAGCGCGACCAGTACCGCGTCGGCGAGACCATCGACGCCAGCGGGCGGCGTCTGCTCCAGCCCCGTGTCCTCACGGTGTTCATGACCATCGCCCGACGCGGGGTCGTCATTGCCGAGGAAGCGCCGGCGGGCGAAGTCAGCGCCTGGCAGGCGACGGACGTCGAGACCCTGGACGAGGCGCTGCAGAAACTTGGTCCCTAATTGCCTCGAGCAACTGTCACATTTCCCGCCGCGGCGCTGCTTATAGTGTAGACGACGGACGATGGACGACAGACCAAGGCGCAGAAGAGCGAACCGCCGGTTGGTTGTGCATGACGCGTCAGGCGCCACCGGGAGAGAGTGGAATGGCCGTGAGAGTGAGCAACGGCATACGAGCGCGAGCGTTGGACGCCGAGCAGGTCTTCGAGCGGCTGTTCGCGGCGGAGTATGGGCGGGTAGTAGGCATCGCCTACCGCATCCTGGGCGACCGCGCGGAAGCCGAGGATGTGGCGCAGGACGTGTTCGCGGCCTTCCACCGCCGCCATGCCCCCGACGCCCCCTTCGCGGCGGCCTGGCTGCACAAGGCGGCAGCGCATACCGCCCTCAACGCGGCGACCAGTCGCCACCGGCGCGAGCGGCGCGACCAGGCTCAACTCGAACGGGGCACCCCGTCCGACGCGGACGAGAGGGGCGACCCGCAAGCCATCGTCGAGACCACGGAGCAGCGCCGCCTCGTGCGCGAGGCGCTGGCCCGCCTGCCGGAGCGCAGCGCGACGATTCTGGTTCTGCGCTACAGCGGCCTGAGCTACGCCGAGGTCGCGGCCGCCCTCGGTGTGGGCGTCAATCAGGTGGGCACCCTGCTCAACCGCGCCGAAGCCGCGTTACGAAAGGAGTTGCTGCGTGAGACACCTTGACGATGGCGTCCTGCGCCGCTGGGCCGACGAAGGCCCGTCCGTCTTCAGCCTCTCCCCGGCCGAGCGCGACCACCTGGTCGGCTGCGCCGACTGCCAGGCGCGGCTGGCCGAGATGCGCGCCTCGACGCAGACCATGTCGGCGTGGCTCGCATCTCCCGACCTATCCACCGACTGGCGCGCCGCCTACACGCGCCTCCAGTCTCAGTCCCCGGCTCGTAGCGAGGCGGTTGCACCATTCCGGCTGCGCCCGCGCTTCGCCCCATTGGAAAGGAGGCTTCCCGTGCAAAACACCCGTTGGTTGAAGCCTGTCAGCGCCGTGGCGCTCCTGGCCGTGCCCGTCGCCGCGCTCTTCCTAACCCCCCTGGGGACGTATGCCCAGGGCTTCCTGAACCTGTTTACGCCCAAGCAGTTTGTCGCCGTGCCCGTCACCACCGATCAGATGCGCGCCCTGCCCAACCTCAGCGACTACGGCACGCTAACGCAGCCCCAGCGCCCGACGGTCAAGACCGTTGCCAGCGCCGCTGAGGCCGCCGCCGCGACGGGCCTGACGCTGGCCCAGCCGGGCTACCTGCCCGACGGGGCGGCCGCGCAGGTGACGTACCAGGTCACGTCGGGCGCGACCGGCTCGTTCACCTTCAGCGCGGCGAAGGCCGAGGCGACCGCCAAGGCGAAGGGTAAGGCGCTGCCTGCCATGCCCGCCAACATCGACGGCAGCACTCTCACCGTGACCACCTCCCCGGCCGTCGTCGCTCAGTACGGCGAGAGCCAGATCGACCCGAAGGTGTTCGAGGACGCGGCGAAGAAGGCGGCCGACGGCAAGCAGCCGGCGCAGCTACCGCAGAACGCGGCCCAGCGTATCCCACAGGTGCTCATCGCCCAGATGAAGGCGCCCGTCGTCACCTCAACCGGCGTGACGGTCAGGGAACTGCAGGACTACCTGCTCCAGCAGCCGGGCATCGCCCCTGACCTGGCCGCCGCCATCCGCAGTATCGGCGACCCCAGTTCCACGCTGCCCATCCCGGTTCCGGCGGACAAGGTTAACTCGCGGCCCGTCCAGGTCCAGGGTGTCAGCGGTCTGCTGCTAGGTGACTCGACCGGGCTGGGGAGCGGCGTCGTGTGGCAGAAGGACGGCGTGCTCTACGCCGTCGGCGGCCCGCTCCGCGACAGCGAGGTGCTGCAAATTGCCAACGCCCTCCGTTAACGTCCAGTCGACGGCTACTGTCACAGGGGCGCACACCCGTGCGCCCCTGTCAGCGTCGCCTGCCAGCCAGCCGGAGCAGGCGGCCGTCTACACCCTCGACCTCGTCAAGCAGTACAAGACGACGACCGCCCTGGCCGGGCTAACGATGGCCGTGGCGCGGGGCGAGATTTTCGGCTTCCTAGGCCCCAACGGCGCGGGCAAGACGACGGCGGTCAAGCTGCTGCTGGGCCTGACGCGGCCGACGGCGGGCCAGGCGTGGGTACTCGGCGCGCCAGCCGGCGACCGCGCGACGCGGCGGCGCGTCGGCTACCTGCCCGAGCTGTTCCGCTACCAGGACTGGCTGACGGCGCGCGAGGTCCTCAAGCTGCACTGTGAACTGGCGCGCCTGCCCAAGGACCAGCACGCCGACGAGATCGACCACGCCCTCACTATGGTGGGGTTGGCGCAGCGGGGAGACGAACGCGTTGCCACGTTCTCCAAAGGCATGCAGCAGCGCCTCGGCCTGGGCGTGGCCCTGCTGGGCCGCCCGGACCTCATCTTCCTCGATGAGCCGACGTCGGCCCTTGACCCGGTCGGCCGCCACGACGTGCGCGAGATCGTGCGCGAACTGAAGCGGCGCGGGACGGCGGTCTTCCTGAACTCCCACCTGTTGAGCGAAGTCGAGATGGTGTGCGACCGCGTGGCGATTGTGGACAAGGGGCGCGTCGTGGCGCTGGGCGCGCTGGCGGAGGTGATTGGCGGCGCGCAGGCCGTCCGGCTGCGCCTAGCCGACGTCAACGGCGCCGGCCAGACCGTCCTCGGCCGCTACGGCAGCGTCGAGCAGGAAGCCGACTGGTACACTGTCCACGGCATCGACCCGGCCCAGATTCCGGCCCTGGTGGCCGACCTTGTGAGGTCGGGCGCGCAGGTCCATGCCGTCGAGCCGCGCCACCACACCCTGGAAGACCGCTTCCTCGAACTGCTGCAGAGGCCGACATGATGGCAATTCTAACGATTGCCCGCCTGACCCTACGCGAACTGGCCCGCCGCCGCGTGGTGATGGTCGGGCTGCTGCTATCACTGGTGATGCTCGGCCTGACGGCGTGGGGCTTTAGCTACTTCCCCACCGTGCCCTGTCGCCGCCCCCCTTGCTCGCCCACCGAGGTGCGCGCCGCCGCCGCCCCGCTGCTCATCCTGGTGATGTACGACTTTAGCTTTGTCATCGCC
>CAZLBQ010000418.1:0-5850 GCA_964557745.1 uncultured Anaerolineales bacterium | reverse complement strand
CCGGGCGCGAGGTGGTCAGTGAGATGCCCCGCCAGCCTCACTGGGCGCAGCCGCCGGCTCGACAGGCGAGGAGAGGACGACGGGCGGCGCGGAAGCCGCTGGCGCGACAGCGACAGGGCGGGCCGGGGCCGTCAAGATGGGTGTCTGGCGCACCACGCGTTCGCCACCCAGGGCGGCCAGGAGCAGCGCGCCCGCGACGGCCAGCGACCGCGTCATCGACACGACGCCCCGTGACGGCGCAGCCGCCTCGGCCAGGGCGCGGGCGAAGGCCCCCGCCGTAGCGTAGCGGCGCTCCGGGACACGGTCCATGGCCCGCGCTACAACCGCCGCCAGCGCCGCCAGCTTGGGCCGGTAGTGGGTCAGTGGCAGGGGCGACTGAAAGGCCTTAGTGGGAACGATCTGCGACGCCGGGATGTCAGCGAAGGGGCCAACGCCCGCCAGCGCGGTATAGACAATCGCCCCCAGGCCGTAGACATCTGAGAGTGGCGTGGGGCGCTGGCCGGTCACCAGCTCCGGCGCGACGAAGCGCGGGTCGGCCTGGAGCCAGAAGAACTCATCGGGGCGGGCCGGGAAGTAGGCGCAGCCTAGGTCAAGCAGGCGTGGGCTACCATCCGCGGCCAGCCCCACACTCGACGGCGCGAGTGCGGCATGGACAACGCCCTGGCTGTGCAGCGCGTCCAGCGCCTCAGCCAGCCCGCGCGCCAGCGCGACGACCCGCCGCGTCGGCCACGGCTTGCCGCCCTCGGCCAACCTGTTCGCTACATATTCGGTCACGAGATAGGGGGGGGAGTCGGAAGTGTGCTCTAGAGCCACGACGCACGGGTGGCGCAGGGCGGCCAGAACATGCGCTTCCCGCTGCAGCCGCGTCGTGGCAATCCCATCACCGCACTCGCGGGGCACACGCAACAGGACGCGGCGGCCCGCGCCGTCTCGCGCTCGGTACGTTTCCGACAGAGCGTCCGACGCGACGCAGCCATCTGGGGTGGTGCGCGTCAGGATGGCGGGATTCAGTGACACGGACACGGTAAGCCTGCTCGCCGAGCGCGGATAGTCTGGCCCTATTGTACCACACAGGACAAAAGGCAGCAAAGAAACGCAGTCTGTTCCTCTCCACAGCCGCTCGAACAGTCCGCGGATAAACACGGAAAAACGGATGAACGCGGACCAGACACTTGGGTTTAATCCGCGGCGATCTGTTTTTCCGCGCTCATCCGCGTGCCGTCTGATAGCCCTCGAAGTGGAGACACGTTATCCCATATCATCGCAGGGACACTCGTCCCTACGTGGCGGCCTGCGCCTGGCGCCGCCGTGTCCCGCTGGACAGGACGAGCACAATGAGCATGAGCAGGTAGGGGACGACACCCGTCAACTGCGCGGGCAGGATGGGGATGAAGATTTGCACGATGCCCGCCGCCGAGAACAGGGTGAATAGGTAGGTCGCCACCGTCACCCACACCGGATTGGTGCGGCCAAAGATAACCAGCGTCAGCGCCAACCAGCCCCAGCCCAGGGTGTGGTTCTGCGTCCAGCCGGGCTTGGTGCTGAGGGTAAACGCCGCGCCCGCCAGCCCGGCCAGCGTCCCGGCCGCGAGGACGTGGAACATCTGGACCCGGCCGACGCGAATGCCGCGCCGCTCCGCCGCCTCCATGTTGACGCCGACGGCCCGCGCCGTGATGCCCCGCCGCGTGCGGTACAGGTAGTAGCTCAGAACGATGGCGAGCACGTAGCCCAGGTAGACAAACAGGTCTTGCTTGAAGAACGGCTGCAAGGCGGGGATCGCGCCTAGGACCGGGATAGTGAGGTCGGGCAGGCTGTTGGCCGGGCGCGGGATGAAGGGGTTGCCCGCGTAGGCGCTCACGGAGATCGCGACCGTGCCGATGATGAGGCCCGTGGCGAACTGGTCGCGCCGCTGGCGAACGGCGAAGTAGCCGAAGATGAGGGCCAGGAGCAGACCCACCACGGCCCCCGCCAGCGCCCCCAGGAACAGGTTATCCGTCGTACTGGCCGCCGCGAACGCCGACAGGGCCGACAGCATGATGATGCCGTCGAGGGCCAGGATGACGACGCCCGACGCCTCGGCCAGCGTCTCGCCCAGCGCCGCCAGCAGGAGCGGCGTCGCCAACTTGACCACCTGCGAGAGCAGCAGTACGAAGTTTAGGTCTTGCACCTTACTTCTCCTTGGGCCGCAGCACGTACAGCGCCATGATGATGCTGCTATTGACAACCAGCGCCAGGCTCGGGTCGATGCCCAGGCGGACTTGCAGGCCAATCGTGCCCGCGTTGACGATGCCGAACAGCAGGCTCAGCAGGATGACCCCGACCGGATTCATGCGCACAATCAGGTAGATCAGGATGGCCGTGAAGCCCAGGTTGCCGGTAATGTCGGGCGCGAAGCGGTGGAAGTACGTCGTGGCGGTAATCATGCCGCCGATGCCCGCGATGGCCCCGCTGGCGAGGAGGGTCATAAAGAAGACGCGGTTGGCGGAGATGCCGTAGTAGCTGGCCGCCAGCCGCGACAGACCGACGGCGCGAATATTCATGCCCACGCTCGTGCGCGCCAGGGTGAACGAGACACCCAGCAACAGCGCGAGGGCGATGCCGATCACCCACAGGTTGATGGTCCCCAGGGCCGGGAAGGAGGCATTGGGCGGGAAGGGGATGCCCGACATGCGCTTCTGGCTGGCCTCCCACCACACGCCGACGAGCATGAACTTGACCAGCGCGCCCGCCACCTGGTTGAGGGCAAAGCCACTGAAAATCTCGTGAACCCGCCGCAGCTTGAGGGCCGCGACGAGCGCAGCCCACAACGCCCCCGCGACCGCCGCCGCAATCATCATCAGCGGCAGCAGGATGACCGAGGGCGCGTCCTTCATGGTCAGCAGCACCGCCGTCGCGGCGATGGTACCCATCGCCAGCTGGCCCTCAATGCCGATGTTCCACAGCGAGGCGTTGAACGTCAGCATGGCGCTCGCCGTACACAGTGACAGAATCGCCGCGTACATGGTCGCGTCGCCGAGTCGCGTCAGCGTCAGGCCGGTCACGAACTCGCGCACCACGGCGATGGGGTCTTTGCCGGCCAGAAGGATCAGCAGCGTCGGCAGCGCCAGGGCGAGCAGCGCCGCCACGATGCGCATCGGCCACCCCTCGCGCTGTAGGGCTTGCCACGACAGCCCTGAACCCAATGGCCGCTGCCCTGGTCTTGGCTGGGCTTGCTCACTCATAGCTGGCTCCCTGGCCTAGCATACACGTGCTAGGCCGCCTCGGCTTGCCGACCGCTGACCAACCCCTTGAGCGTCTCGAAGCTGCCCGTCTGGGGCGACACCTCACCGACGATCCGCCCCTTGGCCATGACGATGATGCGCGTCGAGTGCTCCCACAACTCTTCCAACTCGTTCGAGGTCACGACCACGCCCGCTCCCCTACCGCACTGCTCCAGCACCCACGACCAGATGAAGGCCGCCGTCGGCACGTCCAGGCCGCGCGTCGGGTTGTCGAGCAGCAGCAGGTCGGTCTGGTGCGGTGTGGCGGCCAGCATCAGGCGCTGCTGGTTGCCGCCCGACAGGCTGCGCGCCGCCGTGTTCGGCTCGCCCTTGAGATAGAACTGCGTAATCGATTTCTCGGCGACGGTGCGCATGGCCGCCGGGTCGAGCAGCCAACGCCCGCGCTTGACCTCGCCCTCGTGGGCCAGCGCCAGCATCTCCTCGATGCTGAAGCCATCCACCAGCCCCTCGCCCAGTCGCCCCGACGGGACAAGATGGATGAGCCGGGCGGGACACTCGCGCTGCCCGACGCTCGGCTTGGCGCGGCCCGCGAGCACTTGCAACAATGACGCCTGGCCGGAGCCTTCGATGCCCGCCACGCCGACCACCTCGCCACTGTGCACGGTCAGATCGATACCCGTCAGCGCCGGGTCGGTGCGGCTGCTGACCCCCGCCAGTCGCGCCTTCACGGCCTCGGCCGCCTGGGGCGGTCGCCCCGCCGACGGCGGCTGCTCCTCGAACATCATCCGCACCAGTTCGTCCTGCTGAATCGGGCGCACCGCCGTGCCGACGCGCCGCCCGCGCCGCAGCACGGTAATCTGGTCACACTGGCCCACGGCGTCGGTGATGTTGTGGGTGATAAACACCACCGTCTTGCCCTGCGCCGCCAGTTGCTGGAGGCTGTCGCGCAGGCCCGAGCCCATGGGCGGCTCGTCCAGGATGATGACCTTCGCGCCCTGGATGACGACCTGCGCCATCGCCAGTTGCAGGCGCTGGCCGACGGTGATGTCGCGCACGCGGGCGCGTGGGTCCAGGTCGAACCCCAGCGTCTTGTTCACCCCCTCCACCGCCCGCGCCAGGCCGGCGCGGTCCACAGCCCAACCCGGCTGCCCGACCACCAGATGCTCGATGACGGTCAGGTCGGGGAAGTCCTGGGGGTCTTGCGGCACGTAGCCAATCCCCAGGTTGAGCGCGTCTTGCGGGGAGCGGATGGTCACCTCACGTCCGTCCAGCCGAATGATACCGGCTTCCGGTCGGTACCAGCCCGCCAGCACCTTCATCAGGGTGGACTTGCCCGCGCCGTTCTCGCCGAGCAGGCCGTGGACCTGGCCCGGCTCGAACGTGGCCGACACGTCGTTGTTCGCGACGACCTCGCCGAAACGTTTGGTGATGTTGAGGAGTTCGACTCTCATACCGCCCCTTCGGGACGACGGCCGATAGACGATGGCCGAACTTTTGCCCGCCATCGTCTATCGTCGGTCGTCAGTCGTCAGTCACTACTTGCCGTACGCCTGAGTACCCGCGATGAGCTTCTCGGTGTACCAGACGTCGGTGTACTTGGGCGCCTGGCCGGCCTCGACCCACGTCGAGCCGTCGGCCCACTTGATGGGCCCCTGGAACAGCTTGAGCTTACCGCTGGCGTAGTCGTCGGCCATCTGCTTCGCCGCCGCCTTCGCCTGGTCGGTCGCGGCCGGCCCAAAGTCGAAGCCGACGAGGGTGCCGCTGCCGCTCAGGAACTTCGCCCAGTCCGGATCCCAGACCTTGAACTCGCTCTTCCACGTCCCCTTCTCGACCATGTCCATCACGTAGTTGATTTCCTGGTCCCAGTTGAAGTAGGGGATGCCGGCGCACGAGTTCGGCGCGGCCTGGCAGGCCTTCTGGTAGTCATAGGGGAAGCTGTAGGAGTCGGTCCCCTTGTCCTTGAGGGCCTTAGCATACTGCAAGGCGTCTTGCGTGTCAATGCCACTGGCGAACACGTCGGCGTTGAGGGCGCGCGCCTGGCCAAGCAACTGCTGCGGGTCGTTGGTCTGGCCCGGAATGTGGAACCAGAAGCCGACGACGAGGTTGACCGCCTTCATGTCCTTGCCCAGCTTCTGGCCGCAGTACTGCGCGCCCCAGGCGAAGGCGTTGAAGAAGCGCCGCGTCTCGGCGTTGTCAGGCCCGTTCACGTAGCCGATGACACCCGTCTTGCTCAGGTTGGCCGCCGTGCAGCCCGCGATGGACTTGGCGTACTCCATCGACCCCATGTTGTTGGTCAGGTTCTTGGGTGCGTTGCCCTTGAGCACGTGGTCGCCGGAGATGTGATCGTGGAAGACGTCGGGGAACTTCTTGGCCATGGCCTCGGCGCACGGGATGAAGTCGTCGCTGTTGTAGCGGACGAGAACCTTGCCGTTCGGGTTGTCCTTCTTAGCCTGGCCGATCAGTTCCTCAACGATGCTCTCGCAGACGGGCTTGGCCGGGTTGCCGGGATTGAGGTTCTTGTAGGTAAAATAGGCCCAGCCGCGTTCCTTGACGGCTTTGGTCGTGGCGTCAAAGTGCGCTTTGTTCCAGCCGTTGTCGTTTTCGTCGCCGACGGCAATGTCAATCAGGG
>CAZLBQ010000417.1:0-5864 GCA_964557745.1 uncultured Anaerolineales bacterium | reverse complement strand
CGCACCTGGCGCTGTACAGCCCGCCGGTGGGCAGCCTGCGCGACTTTGTCGAGGCGCAAGACATCTTCTACGTGGGCGGCGGGAGCACGCGTAACCTGCTTGTCCTGTGGCGCGAGTGGGGGCTGGACACGCTGCTGCGCGAGGCGTGGCAGGCGGGCAAGGCGCTGGCCGGCATCAGCGCCGGGGCCATCTGCTGGTTCGAGCAGGGCCTCACCGACTCCGTCGCTACGGACGAGTTGCACCCCCTGACGTGCCTCGGCTTCCTGCCCGACAGTTGCACGCCCCACTACGACGGTGAGCCGAACCGCCGCCCGATGTTCCATCGCTACATCGCCGACGGGCGGCTCCAAGACGGCTACGCGGCCGACGACAGCGCGGCGCTGCACTTCGTCGGGCGCGAGTTGGCCGAGTGCGTATGCTCGCGCCCGACGGCGCGCGTCTACCGCGTGGCGCGCGGCGCAGACGGCGTGGTCGAGACGCCGCTGCCGACGCGCTACCTGGGCGCGGCGTGAACGCGGTGGTGTGTCTCAGTGCCCCTGGGCCTTGCGCTGCAGGGCGCGCTCGACGTAGTCCCTGGCCTGGGCGCGCAGGTCGAGGGCAGTCTCGACCATTGGCTCGAAGGGACCGAGGTCGCGGTCGCCCTTAGGTAGGTCCTGGGCGCGGACACGGTTGAGAATGAAGCCATAGCCCTTCTGCCAGCGCTCGAAGACGTCCCACGTCTGATACTCCAGGACGCCACCCCACGGGTTGGCTCGGGTGCAGCCCTTGTCGTCATACGAGATGACGGGGCAGAAGTGGCCTGACTGGGGCTGCTCCAGGAAGGCGTAGTACAGGACGATGATCGGGTTGCCGGTGTCGATGGCCTGGCGGACAAAGGGTTGCAGGGGCGCGTCGTCGCCCTTGCCGACGTTCTGGCAGGGCACGGCGCAGCGCCGCCCCAGGAAGTTCGCCAGGTCGGGGATATTGGTGTAGCCCAGGAATTTCTGGCCGTAGATGGCGTCCTTGATAAAGTCGGCCGGTAGCTCGACCCCGGTCAGGTACTTGAGGCACATGGCGACGCTCTCGGGGCCGCAGTTGTTCTCCTTGTTCTCGTCAATCTTGTCGTCGTCGACGGTCCAATCATCTAACTGGTTGTAGATCGGCCACGGACTGAGACCAGGCATGCCGTTCCCCTTTCTCTTTACTCCCCGTACACACGCTTGACTACAAGTATACAGCAAAATGCTGTTAGAAATGCGCTTGGCGGCGTAATTATTTCTCCACTTCGACCACCATATACTTATAGGATAGGTCATACTGAGGAGGAGCGACGTGACACCCCTGGACGACATGCGCGCCGAGAAGGACCACTTTTTCCGTGACGAGAGCCAGTCGCCGCTGACGCCCGAGCAGCGGGCGAATTTTGGCGGTCTGAAGTATTTTCCCGAAGACCCCAGCTACGACGTGGTGGCCGAGTTGGAGCCGTTTGACGAGCCGGACCTCGTCACCCTGATCACGAGCACCGGCAGCGTCCAGGACTTTTACCGCGTGGGTCACCTGCACTTCAGCATCGCCGGCGCGCCCCAGCGGCTCACCCTGTTCCAGGACGAAGGGGGCCAGTACCTGTTCCTGCCGTTCACTGACGCGACGAGTGGGCGCGAGACGTATGGCGCGGGCCGCTACGTCGAGGTCGAGGCCGCTGGCATCGAGGGCGACAAGACCCTCATCCACATTGACTTCAACCAGGCGTACAACCCCTACTGCGCCTACAACGAGATGTGGGTGTGCCCCATCCCGCCTGCCGAGAACCGCCTGACGGCGCCCATCCGCGCGGGCGAGATGGCCTACGACGAGGCGTGACGCGCTCCCGGCGCGCGTGAATAAATAAGGGTAGAAATTCACACCTCCACCATATCCCATGGCGGTCGAATGCGTCTGTAACATCGATGACGTATTCGACCGCCTTCGCGTAGCGGAAAATCCCTAAATAAGACAATTTGACCGTATCGCCAGGGCGTCGCATAATTACGCTGAAGACTTCTAGGCGCCTCTTGTCTAGGTCTTCCAGCGGCCCTTTCACCTTTTTTGCCCTAAGGAGGTAGAGCTGTGCATTCGTTGGCTGTCAAAGGATGGATCGTCCGCGTCGCCCTGGCGGCCCTGCTGAGCCTGACCTGGCTCGCCGGGTCGAATCTCGGCTGGCTGCCCGCCGCGCCCACCGCGCATGTCGCGTACGCGCAGGGCGGCCTCGACACCTCGCTGCTGGCCGAAGGCGAGAAGCACCAGGTCATCCAGTTCAATCCGGGGGCGGCGCTCCAAAAGCGCATCTTCGCCGACGGCTTCGTCCCCAACTCGGCCGAGTTCAGCCTGACGTTTGAGGGCGCGGACTACGCAGCCCAGCGCGCCGAGAATCTCGGTAGCGGCGTCGTGCGCGTGTACTTCGTGCGCGTCGGCGACTGGGGCAACGTGCGCTTCACCCAGGGCGGCGACGCGCTGGGGAACGCCCTTGTCGCGCAGGGCCAGCAGAAGCAGGTTATCCAGTTCAACCCGGGCGCGGCCCTGCAGAAGCAGATCTTCGCTGACGGCTTCGTCCCCAACTCGAGCGAGTTTGGCCTGCAAATGAGCGGGGCGTCGTACTCGGCGCAGCGGGCCGAGAATCTGGGCAACGGCCAGGTGCGCGTGTACTACGTCGTCGTCGGCGATTGGGGCAACGTCCGCAACGCGGCGCGGGGTGGCAGCAGCCAGGCCGCCAACCCGCCCGCCCCGCCCGCCGCCCCGCCCGTCACGACGGTCAACGGCGACACGGCGACCGTGACCGAGGGCGACGTGCGCGTCGACGTGCTGCGCCAACTGCCGCCGCCACCCGCCCAGTTGACCGGCGCGCCGAGCAAGCGCATCGACGAGGCGACGGTCCAGCTCGTGGTCTTGACCCGCACGGACGCCGGCATCGCCACCGGCACCGTGGTCGGCCCCGACGGCCGGACCATCCTGACCGCCTTCCACGTCGTCGGCGATCTCCAGACCGGCAAGGTCTACGACCCGCTGCTCATCGCCGTCGGCCCGTACCTGGACTACAAGCTGCGGGCGACGGTCGTGGCGACGGACGCCGAGAACGACCTGGCGGTGATCCGCGTCCAGCCCCACGAGGGCTTCGGTGGCTTCACCTTCCTGCCCCTGGCCAACTCGGACGCCATGCCCCTCGGCGAGCCGACCTATGTCTACAGCTACCCGGCGCGGCGCGAGGGCGGCCTGGGCCGCTCGACGGGCAGCTTGCTGGCGATTGGCAGCAACGTCAAGGATGGGGCACGCCGCGTGTTCCTGACCGACTCGGTCGCCTCGCCCGGCTCCAGCGGTGGCGTGGTCGTCAACAGCCGTGGTGAGGTCATGGGCATCATCTCGTATGGCGTCAAGCTGCCGCGCGGCATCGACCGCCCCGGCCTGCCGACGATCACCCAGTTGACGGGCTTCATCCCCATCAACAGCGCGCGGCCCCTGCTGAACCAGGCGGGCGTGCCGTAAGACAGGGCGTTGGCCCCCGGCAACCCCAGACCCGCAGGGTTTTCGCAACCCTGCGGGTCTCGCGCTGTCCCCCACACCACTTTTTGACCCTCCTCCGTTATCCCCTGTATAATTGGGACTCGCAGGCCGTCTAGGGCCTGCTTGTTGTGTCATCTCCACGGAAAGGCGCGGGCTATGCGCATCGTCATCACCGGCGGCGCCGGTTTCATCGGCTCCCATCTGTGCGATCGGTTCCTGGCCGACGGACACACGGTCATCGCTCTCGACAATTTGTCGACAGGCTCGGTGCGGAATATCGAGCACCTGGCGGGCAATGAGCGGTTCCGCTTTATCAAACAGGACGTGACCGAGTTCCTGTACATCGACGGCCCGGTGGATGCCGTGCTGCACTTCGCCTCGCCCGCCAGCCCCATTGGCTACCTCGAATTGCCCATCCAGACCCTGAAGGTCGGCGCGCTGGGCACGCACAAGGCGCTTGGCCTGGCCCGGGCGAAGCGCGCGCGCTTCCTGCTCGCCTCGACGTCGGAAGTCTATGGCGACCCGCACGTTCACCCGCAGCCCGAAACCTACTGGGGCAACGTCAACCCCATCGGCCCGCGCAGCGTGTACGACGAGGCCAAGCGCTTCGCCGAGGCGCTGACGATGGCTTACCACCGCGAGCATAGCTTGCAGACGCGCATCGTCCGCATCTTCAACACCTATGGCCCGCGGATGAGCCTGGACGACGGGCGCGTCGTTCCCAACTTCATCGGTCAGGCGCTGCGCGGCGAGCCAATCACCGTCTTCGGCGACGGCCGGCAGACGCGGTCGTTCTGCTATGTCTCCGACCTGGTCGAAGGCATCTTCCGCCTGCTCTTCTCCGACGAGGTGCTGCCGGTCAACATCGGCAACACGGATGAGATCTCGATGCTGGAATACGCCGAGGTCATCAAGCGGCTGACCGGCTCGGCGTCGCCCATCGTGCTGACCCAGCCGTCGGAGATTCGCATCGCCGACGACCCCAAACAGCGCAAGCCCAACATCACCAAGGCGCGCACCATTCTAGGCTGGGAGGCGAAGGTTGGCCTGGAGGAGGGTATGACGCGCACGATTGAGTACTTCCGCCAGCAGTTAGCGCAGGCCGTCTAGCCGGTGGTCAGCCGGGCGCCAGGGAGACAGGGCGAAGGACGCCGCGTACCTGTCTCCTCCGCTTTTGTGCTTGGGGTGGCCGCAGCCGTCGCGCTGGGCTGGTTGCTGGCGACGCTGCCGCTGTCGCTGGCCGCCCTGTTCATGCTCGGTGTGGCGGGGGGCCTGGCGCTCCTGGCGCAGCCGGCCCTCGTCTTCCTGCTGCTGCCGCTGGCCGTCCCCTTTGGTGAATTGCGCCCGGTCGCCGTCGGCGGGCTGACGGCGGGCGGCGTCGAGGCGCTGCTGGCCGGCGTTAGCCTGGTGTGGCTGGCGCGGGGTCTAGCGCGGCGCGAGGTGCGCGTGCCACGGGCGCCTTTGCTGCTGCCGGTCCTGGTGTTCCTGGCGGCGCTTGTCCTCTCGCTGCCAGGCGCGGAGTCGCTCCCGGCGGCCGTCAAAGAGATCGTCAAGTGGGGCGAGATCCTGGCGGCGTACCTGCTCGTCGTGGCCCTGGCCGACGAGGCCGGGGTCGGGCGCGGGCGCTTCCTGGCGGCGCTGGCCCTGACCCTGCTGCTGGCGGCGTCGCTGGAGGCCCTGAGCGGCATCCTCCAGTCGGTGCGCCGCGTCGGCCCGCCAAGCTACGCCATCCTGGGCGGGCGGCTGTGGCGGGCGTTTGGCGAGTTTGGCCAGCCTAACCCTTTTGGCGGCTACATCAACCTGACGCTGCTGCCCGTGCTGAGCGGGCTGATGGGGTTGGCGTTGGGGGGCACCTTTCCCGCCCCCACTACCCCCCGCATCGCTGCGCTCCGCACCCCCTTCCGCCGCCACTTGTGGGGGGCGGAAGGGGGGAGGGGGATGGAGGAGGGGCGGCCTAAGCGTGCTTATGTCTTTGCGCTGTGGGCCATCCTCTTGTCAGCCGCTACGCTCCTCAGCGGCGCGCTCGTGCTGAGCTGGTCGCGCGGGGCATGGTTCGGGGCGCTGGCCGGCGGGCCACTGGTGGTCGTGTTGTGGCTGGCGCTGACGCTGGCGCGGCCCGCGCCCGACCGAGCGGAGGCGACGCGGCGGCGCGCCCTGGGTGGGCTGGTCGTCCTTCTCGTCGTCGCCAGTGCGCTGGTCCTGGCGGGCGCAGCGAACGGCGTCCCCAGCGGCGTCACGTCGCGCTTCGAGAGCGTGCGCGAGTACTTTGGCGGCTTCGATGTCCTGAACGTCGAAGTGACCGACGACAACTTCGCCGTCGTCGAGCGCGTCGCCCACTGGTACGCCGCGGC
>CAZLBQ010000416.1:0-5877 GCA_964557745.1 uncultured Anaerolineales bacterium | reverse complement strand
CGTCGAAGGTGTAGCCCGCGCCGTCGTCCTTGTAGTGGGCGCGGGTGATGACCTTGGGACGCTGCTGCCAGCGGGCGCGGGTCTCTTTGTCGGAAGGCGGCGTGTCCTTGAGGACGCGGGCCGAGAAGGCCAAGCGCGCGCCGTCTGGCGACCAGACGGCCGGCCCCGCGCCGTTGGCGAGAGAGGTCAACCGCCGCGCCTCGCCACCTGTGGTGGGCATAACGTAAAGCTGGGGCTTGTCGTCGTCGCGGTCGGAGAGGAAGGCCAGCCACGCGCCATCCGGCGACCAGCGAGGCGCGGAGTCGTGCTGCGCACCGCTGGTGAACTGGACGGGCGGGCCGCCGTTGGTAGGCGCGACCCAGATCGCAGTCCGATAGTCGTCCGCCTCGGCGTCGATGCGGCTGACGACGTAGGCGACGCGCTGCCCGTCGGGCGAGAGCTGGGCGTCGGCGACGGTCCGCAGTTGAAGCAGGTCGGCGGGCTGGGGAGGGCGCTGGCTGGTAGACATAGCTTACCTCACGGCTCGCTGCTCAATGAGCGCGCCCGCGACCCAGGTCGGCGGGGGCGCGTTGTACATGTCAGTGGTGTCGGTCGCGGAGAGGTCCAGGATGCGGCCCTCGAGGGGGCCGAGCAGGTAGCGCACGACCTGGCCCGCATCGCGGGCGTCGCTCTTGGCGACAACACAGTGTTGGTTGTAGCCCCAGTAGTCCCCGTCGCGCAGCAGGTCCAGACCCTCCTGGATGGTCGTCCGCGCCAGGTCGAGGCCGCCCCGGTCGGGGTACAGGGCCTGGTCGGGCGGGTCACCATAGCCAACCCCGTGGTGGAAGGCGTCGGCGGTCGAGACGACGACGGCGTCGCGGGCGATGGCCTGCACCTCGGCCATGCCGGGCAGGATGTCGGGCTTGCCGCCCGCGAGGTAGGGGTAGCGCAGGATGAGGTCGGGGGCGCGGACGCCGCGCCGCTTGACCTCCGCGTCCATGAGGAAGAGAAAGTGGCGCAGGGAGAACTCGGTGCGCCAGTTGTCGGGGCCGTCCAACCCCGGCCCCTGGATGCCCCAGTATTTCTCCTGGGTGACATCGGCCCCATTGGCGACGCGGACACGGGCCGCCTGAAGCTCATCGGTCAGGGCGTGAAGGACGCCGACGACGAGGACGCGGTCGGCGCCCGAGTCGAGGCAGGCCTGGACGACGGCGGCGATTTGGTGGCCGCAGTCGGCGATGCCCGCGTGGGGGAAGATGAGGGAGCCGCCCTGGCGCAGGGTCTCGCCCAGCCGCCACTGCTGCCCGCGTTCCAGGAGCGCGGCGACGCCATCGGGACCGAGGGCAGCCTGCTCGTCGATGACCTGCTTGTTGATATAGGCGCTGAGCGCCTGCCGGTCGAGGGGAGTGGTCATTGGCCCTTTCCTGTCTTTGGTGTCTGGCTTCTCAGCGGCGCGGAGGCGGCCTCGCCAATGTCATCCTCGGTTATGTCAATTTCCCGCGTCTCACTCATCCCTGACCTCGACAATCATCTCGATCTCGACGGCGTAGTTGGCGGGCAACTGGTACAGGCCGACGGCGGAGCGGGCATGGCGGCCGGCCGGGCCGAACAGGTCGTTGATGAAGTCGGTGCAACCGTGGATGACGCCGGGGGTGTCGGTGAAGCCCTCGGCAGCGTTGACCATGCCAAGCAGCTTGACGACGCGCACGACCTTGTCCAGGTCGCCAACGACGGCCTTGACGGCGCTGAGGCAGTTGAGGGCGCACAGCTTGGCAGCCTCGTAGCCCTGCTCGACCGTCAAGTCGCTGCCGACTTTGCCCTGATAGATAGTGCCGCCGCGCGCCGACACCTGGCCGGAGGTGAAGACGAGGGCGCCGGTGCGAACGGCGGGTTCAATCTTGCCTTGACCGAGGGGAGCAGGTTGAATATCGTAGCCCAGCGCCTTGAGCTTGGCTTCAATGGACATGGGGAGGGCCTGCCTTTCACGGAGAGTGTCATTTACAGGATGGGCATCATACCCCAAGCGGGCGCGGCTGTCAACGTTCAATCTTTGACAGCGCCCCTCGCCTCGTCTATCATCCCGTCACACTCGCCATAGGAGGCCGCCATGCTGTGTATCGACTCGCATCTCGACCTGGGCATGAACGCCCTGCTCTACAACCGCGACCTCAAGCAGCCGGTGAGCGCCGTCCGCGCCCGCGAGGCAGGACAGACCGGCAAGTCGCGGGGTATGAATACCGTCTGCTTCCCCGATATGCGGCGCGGCCAGGTGTTCCTGTGCTTCTCGACCATCCTGGCGCGCCACGCCGCCGGGACACGGGCCAACCTCGACTACAGCCCGGAGGCGTGCTACGCGATGGCCTGGGCGCAGGACACGTACTACCGCGCGCTGGAGGACCAGGGCGCGCTGCGCCGCATCCGGACGCGCGCCGATCTCGACGCCCACGTGGCCCAGTGGCAAACTGCGCCCGACGACGCGCCCCTCGGCCACGTCCTGTCGATGGAGGGCGCGGACCCGATGCTGACGCCTGACCACGTGTATCAGTGGTGGGTGGCGGGGCTGCGGGTGCTGAGCCTCGCGCACTATGGGCCGAGCGCCTACGCCCACGGCACGCACGCGCCCGGTGGTCTGTTCCCGCCCGCGCGGCCCTTGCTGGCAGCGATGCAGGAACTGGGCATGACGCTGGACCTGACACACCTCTCGGATGAAAGCTTCTGGGAGGCGCTGGACGTGTTCCAGGGGCGAGTCATTGCCACCCACAACAACTGCCGCGCCCTGGTTCCCGACCAGCGCCAGTTCAGCGACGACCAGATCCGGGCGATTGTGGCGCGCGACGGGGTGATTGGGGCGGCGCTGGACGACTGGATGCTGGCGCCAGGCTGGGACAAAGCGAACCCGGCGCCGGAGCGGGTGTCGCTACGCCACGTGGTGGACCACCTCGACCACATCTGCCAGCTAGTAGGGAACACACGTCACGTTGGGCTGGGAACAGACCTGGACGGCGGGTTTGGCCGCGAGCAGAGTCCGGGCGACCTGGATACCATCGCCGACTTGCAGAGGATACCCGACCTGCTGCGCGAGCGAGGCTATGGCGAGGCCGACGTCGAGGCGATCATGCACGGCAACTGGCTGCGGCTGCTGGGCGAGACGCTGCCGGAGGCCCTTGGGTAAAATCCGGCGGGGCCAGCTATTCTGGATGGTAAAAACGAGGAGAGACAGGCATGGGACGCTGGCTTCGTCAGATCGTGGTCGGGTTGCTGGCTCTGGTCCTGGTGGTGGTTGGGCTGCTGCTGGGGTCGATTGCGGTGGACGCGGTGGTGGGCGGCCGTCGGCTGGACGCGCTGGTCAACGCGACCATTCCGAATCCCAACGGACCGCCGGTGCGGGCGTACGTCGCGCGGCCGGCGGGCACAGGACCGTTGCCGGCCGTCATCATGATCCACGAGTTCTGGGGGCTGAAGCCCGACATTGTCGGCAAAGCCGAGGCGCTAGCGCAGGAGGGCTATGTCGTCGTCGCGCCGGACCTGTTTCGCGGCAGCACGACGAGCTGGATTCCGCGCGCCATCTTCCAGACGGTGACGACACCGGCTGAGCAGGTAGACGGTGACCTGGGGGCGGTCTACACGTGGCTGGCCCAGCAGCCGGGCGTGAAGCGCGACCACATCGCCGTCATGGGCTTCTGCTTTGGCGGCGCGACGGCGCTCCGCTACAGCCTCAAGAACAACCAGTTGGCGGGCACGGTCGTCTTCTACGGCTCGCCCATCACCGACCCGGCCCAACTCAAGGCGCTGTCAGGGCCGGTGCTGGGCATCTTCGGCGGCGCGGACTCGTCCATCCCAGTCGCCAACGTGCGCGCCTTCGAGAGCGCGCTGCGGCAGGCGGGCGTCCCGAATCAGATCAGCATCTACGACGGTCAGCCGCACGCCTTTGTCAAGTCCATCGAGGAGATTCGACAGGGTGGGCCACCTCAGCAGGCGTGGAACGAGATGCTGGCCTTCCTCAAGCAGACACTCCAGGGGACGCAGGCAAGCCAGCGCGACGCGACGCCGCTGAGCGCGGCCAGCGCCCCGGATTTGGGCTACTGGATGCGGCTGGCGCTGGCGCACCTGGAACCCCACCATCACTAATCGTCGCCGCTAGACGTCGAGTCGGCTATGGCTGGTCCGTTGTCGTCGGTTCCGATGACACGGGCTAGCCAGCGCGTGTCGGGGTAGCTCTCCAGCACCACCTTCTGCACCAGCACCGTCAGCGGCACCGCCAGCAAGCCGCCCAGCGGCCCCAGCACCCATGTCCAGAACAGGACGGCCAGGAAAGAGATAAGGGAGGACAGGCCCAGTCCCTGGCCGACGTAGCGCGGCGAGAGAATGTAGTCGATGGCGACGTTGATCACGACGTAGCCGAGGACGACCAGCCCTCCTCTGAGCAGCCCGAATTGCAGCACCGCCAGCACCGTCGGCGGGATAAGCGCCAGGATGAAGCCCAGGTTGGGGACGAAGCTGAGGATGAACGACAGCGCGCCCCACAGCAGGGCCAGGTCCACACCCAGCGCCCACAACAGGACAACGTCCAGGATCGCCGCCACAGCGCCCAGCCAGGCGCGAATAAAGAAGAACTTGACGATACTGGTGTTGACCTCGCCCAGCCGCGCCAGCATGGGGTTCCGCGCGCCCAACTCCTGGCGCAACCGTCCCCAATAGGCATCGGCCTCAACCAGCACGTACATGATGGTGAAGAACATGAGGACGGCGATGCTGATGACGCCGACCAGGCTCGACGCCGTGCGCCCGATGAGGGCCGCCGCCTGGCCGGGGTCGATGGCATCCGCTGACAGCAGGCTGGAGATGTTGATACCCCACGCCTGCAACTGAGCCTGCCAGGCCTGGAGCCGGCCAAAGTAGTCGGGCACGCGGTCGACCAGTTGCGCCGCCGAGAGCAAGGTGAAGGCGACCGTCGCCACGGCGATGAGCAGCACCCCCAACAGGACAATCCCCAGCGCAATCATGGTCCTGACCCCGCGCCGCTCCAATAGGCGGACAATGGGCAGGCATAGCAGGCCGATGAGGCCGGCCAGCAGCAGCGGGCTGACGAAGTCACCGGCCGCGCGCAGGCCGGCGATGACGATGACGAGGCTGGCCGCGCCGACGAGGAAGCGGAAGATCGATTGGGGCGGGCGGGTGGCGGTCATGAAGTATCCTTATAGCAGCTCCCCGGCGATGTTCGTTAAAGTGGATTACAGTGGGAGGAACTCGACCTGATTCCGTATCTCTTGGGGGTCGAGCGCCTGAGCGAGGAATTCAAGAGCCCGAAGTCGAGGTCGGCTCTTCCATTCTCATAGGCTGTTAGCACATCCACGCCACGCTGCCGCAAACCCTCCGTAATCGCTGCGTGGATATGGTGATCCATGTAGAAAGCGACACTCAACGCCCCGACCTCATGGCCTTTAACTTACGCCGAGCCGAGGACTCACCGAGGCTGACTTCAATGTCCCCCACCCGCTGTAGGCGCTCTTCAATGTCCTGGTCCATGGCCCCCTGGTGGTCGTAGTAGTAAGCGAGGGCGCTATGGATCTGACCGAGGCTCAGGTACGGATGTTGACGGTGGATTTCGGCGGCATCCCAACCATACGCCAAGTGGTCGAGTGCGATTTCCACAACCTTAGTCCGTGTCCCTGCGATGAAGGGCACACCCTCAGGCGTGAGGTCTATGTGCGCGTAAGTAATAGTTGCCATTCTTTTTCCTCATGCGCTGTTGATAAGCCCCGCCATTATAGTCTGCGCCTGCTGTGTGGTCAAAAGGGGACGCACCGTGATACGATGCGCCCCCTTGATTTCACCAGCGGCCCCTTAGTTCTAGGCCGCTGGCGTCGCCGTCCCGTTGCTCGGCGCGACGAGTTCGGG
>CAZLBQ010000415.1:0-5890 GCA_964557745.1 uncultured Anaerolineales bacterium | reverse complement strand
GCGTTTACCGCGATGCGGGCGCGCGGCGCGCAGGTGACGGACATCGCCGTGCTGGTGGTCGCCGCCGACGACGGCGTTAAGCCTCAGACCATCGAGGCGCTGGAGCACGCGCGGGCGGCGGGGGTGCCCATCGTAGTCGCCCTCAACAAGATCGATAAGCCCAACGCTGCACCCGACCGCGTCCGCCAGGAACTGGCCGACCTGGGCCTGATGGCCGACGAGTGGGGCGGTGACACGTTTGTTGTGCCAGTGTCCGCCCGCAACAAGCAGGGCATCGATGACCTGCTGGACGCCATCTTGCTGGTAGCGGAGGGCGAGGACATCTCGGCCAACCCGAAGCGACCGGCCGCCGGCACCATCATCGAAAGCAACCTCGACCCACGGCGCGGCATCACGGCGACCTTCCTGGTCCAGACCGGCACCCTGCACCAGGGTGACATCGTCGTGGCGGGTAGCACGTGGGGGCGCGTCAAGGCCATGACCGACGAGAACGGCAAGAAGGTCAAGGAGGCGACGCCCTCGACGCCCGTGTCAGTGCTCGGCCTAGCCGGCGTGCCGAAGGCGGGCACGACGTTCGAGGTCGTTCCCGACGAGCGCACCGCCCGCACCCGCGCCGAGCTGAACACCGCGCCGCGCATCACGAACGAGCCGGGGACGGGCCGCACCACGCTGGAAGAGATGCTGAGGCGGCTGAAGGAAGGCGACATCAAGGAGCTGAACATGGTCCTCAAGGTGGACGTGGAAGGCTCCCTGGAACCCGTCGTCAACTCACTGAAGGACCTGACGACGAACGATACGCGCATCAAAATCATCCGCGCCGCCGTTGGCCCCATCTCGGAGAACGACGTTGCCCTCGCCGCCGCCTCCAGCGCCATCGTCATCGGCTTCCAGGTCGACGCGGACGGCACGGCCCGCTCGGTCGCCGAGCAGCAGGGCGTCACCATCCGCCGCTACGACGTCATCTACAAGCTGACGGAGGACATGGAGAAGGCGCTCAAGGGCTTGCTCGAGCCGGTGTACGAGGACGTGGTCCACGGCGAGGCCGAGGTGCGCGCCATCTTCGCCAAGGGCAAGATCGCGGGTTGCTACATCCTGTCGGGCAAGGTGACGCGTGGCTCACGCGTCCGGGTGTTGCGCCAGGGCGAAGAGGTCCACGACGGCCGCATCGCCAACCTGAAGCGCCTGACCGAGGACGTGCGGGAAGTGGCGGCGGGCTACGAGTGTGGTATCTCCGTCGAGAACTTCACGGCGTTCAACGAGGGCGACCGGCTGCAGTTCTACCGCAAGGAACGCGTATTCTAGCGTGAAACGCACGTGAGATGTGAAACGTGAAACGTGACACAGCCTCTTGCTCACGTTTCACGCCTCACGTTTCACGGAGGATTTTATGTCGACAACGAAGCGCCGCGGGCGCGCCGCCGAGATGATCGAGGAGACACTGACGGTGCTCCTGTCGCAGGCGGGCGACACGCGACTGAACTTGATTAACGTGACCGATGTTGAAGTGAACCAGGATATGTCGGCGGCAAAGGTTTGGATTACCGTGAGCGGCGACGACGAGGACACCAAGGCCGCGTTGGAGGGCTTGCAGCACGCCCAGGGCTTCCTGCGCCACGAGATCGCCGAGACGCTCGACCTGCGGCGGGCCCCTACGCTCACCTTCCGCTACGACGAGAGCGTGGCGCGCAGCGCGCGCGTCATGGAGTTGTTCGACCAGTTGGAAGCCGAGCGGGCACGGACGGCGGACCAGGATGGGGATGGCGCCCGGTCAACTCATGCGTGACGCCGTCGCCCTCATCCAGAACGCGCGGCGCATCTTCGCCGCGTCCCACATCGACCCCGACGGCGACGCCATCGGCTCGCTGTTGGGTTTCGCCTGGACGGCGCGTCGGCTGGGGAAGACGGTCATCGTCGCCCTGGCCGACGCCGTCCCGGAACGCTTTGCCGACCTACCCGGCGCGGCGGACATCAGGGCCGCGCGCCCTGACCCCGAGGACGACTTGTTGGTGTCCCTCGACGCCAGTGATGCCTCGCGGCTGGGCAGCGTCCTGACGCCGGACGACGTGGCGGGCCGCCCGCTCCTCGTGATCGACCACCACGTGACCAACATGGGCTTCGGGACGGTCAACGTGCTGGACACGACCGCCGCCTCCACCACGGAAATCGTCTACTTCCTCAGCCTGGCGCTGGACATCATCCCGGACACAACCGCCGCGACGTGCCTCCTGACCGGGCTGGTGACGGACACGCTCGGCTTCCGCACAACCAGCACGACGGCGCGGACTCTCGAAGTCGCCCAGGCGCTCGTGCAGGCGGGGGCCAACCTGGCCGCCATCAGCCAGCAGGCCTTCAACAGTCAGCCCCTCGCCGCGCTCAAGCTGACGGCCGCCGCGCTGGTGGCCATGACCTTTGACGACGGCATCCTGTGGACCGAGGTCACGCAGGCCATGCTGCGGGCGTCGGGCGCCGCGCCTGGCGACCACGCCGGCATCGTCGGCCACCTGAACTCGGTGCGCGAGGCGCGCGTCGCCGTAGTCTTCCGCGAGAAGGACGATGGGCGCATCGACATCAGCATGCGCGCCAAGCCGGGACTGGACCTGTCCAAGGTGGCGCTGGCGTTGGGCGGCGGGGGGCATCCCCAGGCCGCCGGCGCGACGCTCCCGCCGCCCATGACGGCGGCTCGCGAGCGCGTGCTGACCGAAGTGCGCGCGATGCTCCGCAGCGCGGCTGGAAACTCATAACGCTATGGCCCTGTGTACCCACTGTGTGCATAACCCGGAGAATGAGGGCAAGCCCGCCTCGGCGCTGCTCGACCCTGACCGTATCCGAACCGTGAACCGCCAGACCCCACCGCCCCTGTCGGGCTTCTTCAACGTCGACAAACCGGCCGGCATGACGTCCCACGACGTCGTGGCGGCGATTCGCCGCGCGGGCAAGGAGCGCCGCGTCGGCCACGCGGGCACCCTCGACCCGATGGCGACGGGCGTCCTGCTGGTCGCCGTCGGCTCGGCGACGCGGGTCATTGAGTACCTCCAGGACGGCCCGAAGGTCTACCAGGGCACGATGCGCTTTGGCCTGACGACGACGACCTACGACATCGAGGGCGACGTCGTGACGCAGGCCGCGCCGGAGCTGGTCGCCGCGCTGACGCGGGACCAGGTCGAGGCGGCGCTGGCCCCGTTCCGCGGCAAGATTCAGCAGGTCCCGCCGATGGTCTCGGCGCTCAAGCGTGACGGGCGCCCGCTGTACGAGCTGGCGCGGCAGGGCATCGAGGTCGAGCGCGAGCCGCGCGAGGTGGAGATCAGCGAGCTAGAGATTGTCGAGTGGAACCCACCCTACGTGACGCTGCGGGCGACGGTGAGCAAGGGGACGTACATCCGCTCCCTGGCCTACGACCTGGGGCAGGCGCTGGGCGTGGGCGGGACGCTGACGGCGTTGCGCCGTCTGGCCGTCGGCCCGTTCACCGTGGCCGAGGCCGAGACGCTGGACACGCTGGTCGAGGCGCTGGAAGGGCAGTACTGGACGCAGTTCATCCACCCGCTGGACGAGGCGCTGCTCGCCTTTGACGCCTGTGTTGTTGACAACGTCACGGAAGAGGCCATGCGCCAGGGCCGCCAGGTCGAGATTCCCTGCCAGCCGCGCACCGCAACCGTCCGCGCCTACAACCTGGGCGGCGACTTCATCGGCCTACTCAAGCGCGACGAGTGGACCCAGCTCTGGCAGCCCGACAAGGTCTTCCCACGCCAGGCTTCGCGTTGAAGGTTACAGGTTGCAGGTTACAAGTTGACGTCGAATGACGTGACCGAACCCTGCGGCCTGTTTTAACCTTCAACTTTCAACCTGCAACCTGCAACCCTATGTCCCACATTACCGAACTATCGTCCCTCACGCCCGACCGACCGACCGTCCTGACCATTGGCAAGTTCGACGGCGTCCACATCGGCCACCAGCACCTGTTGGCGCGGCTGCGGCGGCGCGCCGCCGACCTCGACGGCCAGTCGGCGGTCATGGTCCTGTACCCCAACCCGCTGACCGTCCTGCGCCCGGACGTCACCGTCCTCAACATCTCGCCGCTGGAAGAGCGGGTGCGCCTGCTGACTGATCTGGGCATCGACGAGGTGCTGGTCCAGCCGTTCACCCGCGAGTTCTCGCAGCAGACGGCCGACGACTTCATCGCCGCCGTCCTGCGCCACATGCGGCTGGTCGAGCTGTGGGAGGGGCCCCTGTTCGCCCTGGGGAGGGGCCGCCAGGGCAACATCCCCTACCTACGCGGCCTGGGCGAGCGGCTGGGCTTTACCGTCCACGAGGTCGCGCCGTTCACGCTGAACGGGGAGACGGTCAGCACCAGCCACATTCGCGGCCTGCTGGCCGAGGGGCACGTTGAGCGCGCGGCCTGGCTGCTCGGCCGCCCCCACGACGTCAGCGGCCCGGTGGTCCACGGCGCGAAGCGCGGGCGAGACCTCGGCTACCCGACGGCCAACCTCGACATCGCGGCGGACATCGTCGTGCCCGCCCACGGCATCTACGCTGTGCGCTGCGCGCTGGGCGACGAAGTCCTGGACGGCGTCGCCAGCATCGGCGTGCGGCCGACGTTCGACAACGGCGCGCGCTCCGTCGAAGTCTACCTGCTCGACTTCGACCGCGACATCTACGGTCAGACCCTGCGCGTGGAGTTCATCGCCCGCCTGCGGGACGAGCAGCGTTTCCCGTCGGCGGAGGCGCTGGTCGAGCAGATGGGCCGCGACGTGGAGAATGGGCGCGCCGCGCTGGCCCGCGCCGCGCACCCCGACCTGGCGGCGGTGCATCCATGATTCGTTGAGAGCGAGGGTACGCCTCGTCCCTCACCCCCTTTCTTGCCGCCGTCTCAAGGCGTCGTCGTGCTACAGACTGACGCCAACGGCGGCGCTCCCCTCACCCCCGCCCCTCTCCCACAAGGGGAGAGGGGACTCCGTCTGTTTCCCTTTCCCCACTCAGCTCGCCGCTGGATGGACGAGACTGGGGCCTGGAACGCGCCAGCCTGGGCGAAGACCTTCGTGCGAAGCGGCGCTGCGCCCGGCCAGCGCGGGGGGTTCGCCCCGCGCCGCTGCCGGGCGGCTGCTGGCTTGCTGTCACGTGACAGGCGGGTATAATTCGGGTGGGCGGGAACCGCCTCCGCCCCTCCCCCGCCTCAGCCGCGAGGACGGCCCGCCATGCCGGATACCATGCTCGACTACGACTACCACGTCTTTATCAGCCACAGCGCCGCCGACCGCGACTGGGTGCGGGGGAAGCTCCGGCCGCGCCTCGAGGCCGCCGGGCTGAGGTGGATCGCGCGGGACGGGTTTGAGCCGGGCGCGCCGTGGCTGACGGAAGGCGAGCGCGGGGTGCAGCGCAGCCGGCGCACCGTGCTGCTTCTCAGTCCCGGGTACATCGCCGATGCGGGGGAGGGGTTCAACACCCTCCTGAGCCAGACGTATGGTCTCGACCGCGGCGAGTGGCGGACCATCCCGGTCCTGATTGCGGACTGCCCCGAGCTACCTACGCGCCTGGCGTCGCTGGTGACAGTCGACCTGCGGACCGACGACGAGGAGGAGTGGGCGCGGCTGCTGCGCGCCCTGAGCGGGGAGCCAGGCGCGCGCAAGATCGACGCCAGCCACGCCGAACTGACCCTGCCGGGCGGCGGCAGCGTCGCCCGCCGCTTTGTCGGCGTGCCGCGCTACCCCAGCCACTTTGTGGGCCGCGACCAGGCCCTGGCCGACCTGCGGGCGCTGCTCGGCGTGCCCACCACGACGGGCGACCCGGTCCGCGCCCAGGCGGGCGGGCGGCGCGCCTCGATCACGGCGGTGGACGGGCTGCCGGGCGTTGGCAAGACGACGCTGGCCGTCGCCCTGGCGTGGGACGAGGCCACGCT
>CAZLBQ010000414.1:0-5919 GCA_964557745.1 uncultured Anaerolineales bacterium | reverse complement strand
TTGAAAGTCTCGATCGGAACGTGGTCAGCGTTGGTGTTCAGCGCCCACCACGGCTGGACCTGGGTGTGGGTCGACAGCGTCATTGCCCGCTGGCCCGGCGGGGCGCGCCCCGTATCCCACTCAGGCGACAGGGACAGGAACACCGAGTTGCCCTCGCCCAGCGGCTGCTCATAGTCCATCACAATCTGGTGGTGGTCGGGCAGGCCCGGCGGCAGGGCCGACGCGTCCAGGCCAACGTAGAGCATGAACGCGCCCCACATCGGGGCGGACGGCAAGGCAATTGACGATTGACGATTGACGATTGACGATTGACCATGCGTGATTGACGATTGACCATTGACCATTGACCATTGACCATTGACCATTGACGATTCACCTGACAGCAGGTGGTCCAGGTTCCACGGCGTCAGGTTGGCGAGGACCACATCGGCGGGGTAGACTTCGGCCTGGGGCGCGTGGCGCGGACCGCGCTGGGCGTGGACGGCAACGGCACGGCCGGCGCGCATCTCAACGCGCGTTGCGCGCCGCTTGAACAGGACACGCCCGCCCTGGTCCCGCACGGCCTGGACCAACGTCTCGGCGATGCCGCCTACGCCGCCGCGCACGTGACACACGCCCTGGCGCGCCCGGTCGCGGGCGCCGGCCCCGTAGATCGGCGTGACGCGCTCCGCCGTGGCCTGGGCGGCACTCAGGAGTTGAGCGTCCAGGACGGTCCGCAGAGCGCGCTGGCGTGGCGCGAGGCGGTCCGCCCACCCGGCGACGTTGCCGACGACGCCAGGCGCGAGGGGGGCCAGGCGAGGCCGAACACACCGAAGCAGCCGCCAGGCGTCGGCGGGCGACTGGGGCGGCCAGGGCGGCGCGGTCGCGGCGAAGGCCCACAGCCGGTCGGCCAGGAACTCCTGCGCGCGCCACAAGCGCTCGGAACCCGGGAAGGCGCGCTGCCGCTCGGCCTGCCAGCAGTCAGGCTCTCCCCACCGCGTCACGACGGTATCCGGCAGGTGGACCTGCATGGCCGGGTCGCTGCGCTGGACCGGCCACGTGATGCCCAGCCGCTCACCGATGATGGCGTGCGCGCCGCCGGGCTGAAAGCCGCCGACAAGGGTCGCGCCGGCGTCGAAGCGATAGCCCTGGTGGAAGAACGTCGCGGCGCAGCCCCCCGGATCGACGTGCGCCTCCAGGACGGTTACGTCGCGCCCCTGCTTCGCCAGCAGCGCCGCCGCCGTCAGTCCCCCTACCCCGGCCCCAATCACGACCACGCGTTGCATATAGCTCTTAGCTCTCCTGCCAACTTGTGGACCACACTGCTCTCGAATGTCACCCCGAACGAAGTGAGGAGGCTCCTCTGGGGACGCTGGCGGAGCAGATGCCTCACTGCGTTCGGCATGGCCGTCGCAACGATAGAGCCTGTGGTCAAGCACCAACGCCTCTTGTCCACGCGCGCCGATCACCACCCTTAGATGGCCCGTCCAGGGGCATCTTTACCTGGCTGTACCCGGCGGGTATCCCGTCTCTCGTCTGTTTTCGCTGACTTGGCTACGCTTGCCTGTCGTCAGGCAAATCCACCGTAACCGATCGGCCACGACAACGTCTTCCCCTCTAGACTGTGAAGCGAGCTTCACGCGCCCTTGACCGGGCCGAGTATCACAAGGGGACACCGTGACCAAGTTCGTCGGAGCCAGAGTCGTGCTTACGCTGCTGGCGGCCGTGTTCGCCGTCAGCCTCTCCCGCGCCTATGCCGAGCCTGCCATCACCGGCCCCACGAGCCAGCTCGGGGTCGATTGGATCGGCTCAGCCGAGATGGAGCCACGCGCCGAGCGCTTCCAGGTGGGGGCCGCCACGGGCGCGGGCTGGGACCGCTGGGTGTTCTACTGGTCGAGCATCGAGCGCAGCCCGGGGCAGTTCGACTGGAGCCACCAGGACCGCACGTTTCTGGCCGAGGCCGCGTCGGGCCTGAGCATCAACGGCGTCCTGCTGACGACGCCGGACATGTACGCCCGCGCGGGCCAGAAGGGCCTGCCCGCGCCGAGTGTCCAGGACAAGCGCCCGCTGTTCAGCCTGCTGGAGGCCAAGCGCAAGGGCGAGACCTTTGACAAGGCCAACGGGTGCCCGGCCCCGGCCAACACCTACCCGCCGCGCAACCTGGGCGAGCCGATCTTTGTCAACCAGGGCGGCCAGACAACCGTCAACCCCAACAACTACTGGGCGCGCTTCGTCTACACCGCCGTCCAGCGCTACAAGCCGGGCGGCGAGCTGGCGCGGGCGAACGGGCTGCCGGCCGGTTTCGGTGTGCGCGCCTGGGAGATCTGGAACGAGCAGGACTGGGACTGCGCCCACACTGGGCCGGGCTTCGGCGGCTTCTTCAACGGAACCGCCGCCGAGTACTACCAGATGCTCAAGATCGCCTACCGGGTCGTGAAGTTCGCCGACCCGGGTGCGACGGTCGTCACGGGCGGCCTGATGTACTGGGCCAACCCCGGCTGGTTTGACGAGTTCGCCGCCGCCGTCAACGCCGACTCCGACAAGCCGGCGCAACAGGCCAACGGCCTCTACTTCGACGCCGTCGCCCTCCACTGGTACAGCAATGTTCACCACGCGCTGAGTCAGTCGACGGCCTTCTCGCAGCGCATCCGCGACGTCGGGCTGGGCGCGAAGCCACTGTGGCTGACCGAGACCGGCCTGCCCCTCATCGGCGATGGCGTCGGTCCCGACGACCCCAACAGCCCCTATCGCGGTACCATCGAGGACCAGGCCAGCTATATCGTCCAGAACACAGCCTATGCGTTGTGGATGCGACGCGAAGCGCCGTCGGGCACAGACCGTGTGTTCCACTTCCAGCTCTACGACGACGGCATTGACGGGGCGCTGGGTGTGTTCGGCCTGGTGCGCAACCCGGCCGGCTTCGCCCCGCACCCCACCCAGCCGGGCGTGCCGCGCCCGGCCTACGCCGCCTTCCAACTCGTGGCCCGCACTCTCGACGGCGCGACGCCCGTCAGCCGCGACGCCAGCGGCGACATCGAGCGCATCGTCTTCCGCCGCCCAGATGGGACACGCGTGACAGTACTCTGGAACTGGAACAGCGTCGACAAGACGGTCAGCATCCGCGCCACCGCCGCTAGCGCCCGGCTGGTGGACCGCGTCGGCGCCGAGACGACGGTCACGCCCAGCGGGGGGAACTACAGCGTGCGGCTGCCGAAGGCGACGAACTACAACCAGCCGGAGACGCCGGGCGTGGCGATGATCGGCGGCGCCCCCTTCCTCCTCATTGAGAGCGGCACACCGCTGGCGGCCTCGCCGACGCCGACGCGCACAACGGTCCCGCCCACACCCATCAGCGGCTGCATCAATGTCGTGACCAATCCAGGCTTCGAGACGACGGCCGGCTGGCTGTTGGAGCAGTCTACGCGCTCGACGTTCCAGCCCTACAGCGGCCAGTACGCTGCGTTCATCGGGCTGAACGCCGTCCCCAGCGCCCAGACGTGGTCGGCCGCGCGGCAGACGGCGACGCTGCCCACGCAGGCTAATTATGTCGAGTTGAGCTATGCTCAACTGCTCAACGCAGGCGACGCGGCCAACCAGCAGGTGGTGGAGGTATGGGCCAACGACCTCATCGTCCGCACCGTGGAAGACTTCAATCCCTCGGTGACGCAAGGCTGGACGGTCAAGCGCTTCGACCTGACGGACACGCTGCGCCCCTACCTAGGCCAGTCGGTGCGGCTCGTGTTTGCGACGCGCAATGCCGCCGGCGCCGCTGCCCCCACGTTCATGCGCCTCGACGAGGTAGCGCTCAATGTGTGCGGCCAGGTCCCGACACCCGGCCCCAGCGCCACGCCGACCATCACGCCGACGCCGACCATCACCCCGACGCCGACCCCGATGACGGTGCGGGGCCGCGTCGCCGACGCGGCAGGTTGGCCGATCCGAGGGGCGGTCGTCAATGTCGGCAGTGGTGAGAAGACGGCGAGCACCGACGACCAGGGCGGCTTCGAGTTCACCAACTTGCCTGGCAGTGCCGTAACCCTGGCGGCCTCGGCCTCTGGCTTTGGCGCCTGGCCCGCGCGTCAGGTGATCAATCCGCAGGGCGAAGTAGAGATGCGCTTGCCGCCGGGCGCCAACGCGCTCGGCAACCCAGGCTTTGAAGGCGGCCTGACGGGCTGGTCCGGCTCAGGCAGCACACAGCCCCAGACGGCGGCGGACGGTTTGAGCGGCGCGGGTGTCGTCCTCGGCGCGAATTTCCGCTCCGATCCCGGCCGCGCCGACGGTAACTCGACGCTGGCGCAGACGGTGACGGTGCCGGATGTGGCGGGGGTAGGGTTAGGCTTTGCCTATCGCTTCGACACGCAGGAGCCAGCCGCGGGCAGTGACTTCTTCGAGGTGCTGGTCGTCGACAATGGTCAGCGGACAGATGTGCTCAACCACCTCTGGCTGCGCAGCCAGGACTGGACCTATCGCTGGCTGGACCTGTCGGCGTGGCGCGGGCACAACGTACTGCTCATCTTCAACGTCTACCAGTCCAGCGCCGAGCGGCCCACGCGGGTCTGGCTGGATGAGATGAGCGTCGGGACCAGCCGCGAGATCAATTTTACGAGCCGCGTCTGGCTGCCGTCCCTACTGAAGCACGGCACGCGCTAGGCCTGCTCGACTGCTTGACGGCGGATCTGTATACATTTTGTGGCACGCAACTGGCTAGGATAGCACTGGTTGCGGGCCTGCTGTCTAGCCACTCGTCTTCTCCATTATCACAATCGCAATTCTCGCAAAAAACTAATAATAATGAACGATCAGCGCTCTGCATAATCGCTTCATCCTGTGTATGTGACTCATTTTTAATCATTGACAAGGCTTGCATCTTGGTGTTTAATGAGAGTGTAGGTCGTGTGTTCCGGCCTTGTGTCTGCCAGAGATAGCCGCACCTTACTCTGGCTGTCACACCCGACGCGCGCCTCCCCCGCAAGTTCTGCCATATGTTTCTTACGTCGTCATCCAGGCCGACCCCGTACACTTACCGGCAATCCACTCGCATCGTCGTCTACATCCGCACTGCATCCTTGCCTTCAGCGATGCGGCACGTCGTTGAGTATGACGTGCCACGAAAGGGGGGAATATGCGTTCGCGTTGGCTGGTGGCGTGGCTGGCCTTGGGGACAGTCCTCGCCATTGCCCTGGTCCTGGGATTAGAGGTAGGAGCAACGTTGGGTGACAACGTCGCTCTCGCCGAAGGTCCCGACCACGATCTCAGCTTGTCACTGCCCAAACCTGGCAAGCCGCCTGTGTTGCCCTTCGAGCCTGTCCCAACCTCCGAGAACTGTACCGCTAGCGACGTCAAGTTCATCAGCGCCTCCTACGTGGGAGGTTGCGCGGCGTGTACCGGGGGCACCGTCACGGTCCAAATCGACATCACCTTCGATGTCACCGCCGCCAACCGCTACTGCGTCACCTTCTTCCCCGACGATCCCAATATTGGCCGTCTCGAGTTCGGTGATCTACCCCAAGGCCAGGTCACGCGGCGCGTGACGGTGACCCTACCCTGTGGGACGACCCAACTCAGCGGCACACTGGCCTGGGGGAACAACATCAACGACTGTCGGGGCGGCGGATTGGACCCGAACACCGTGCAGCCCAAGTGTGACCGGACGACGCTGACAATCACCGGCTGCCCAACCGTAACCCCAACCTCGACCGCCACGCCGACGTCGACCCGCACGTCGACCGCCACACCCACGCCAACGTCGACAAGCACCCCGACGCCGACGGCGACCGCCACGGCAACCAGCACCGCCACGCCGACGCCGACGCCCACCGCCACGCCCACGGCCACCGCCACGCCCACCGCCACGGCGACGGCCACGGCGACGGCCACCGCCACCCCCACCCCCACCGCCACCCCCACGCACACGCCAACGCCACCGGCCACCACCCCCGC
>CAZLBQ010000413.1:0-5926 GCA_964557745.1 uncultured Anaerolineales bacterium | reverse complement strand
CAGCGGCGTTGACCTCTCCCACCCCGACCTCAGCGACGACATTCTCGCTCAGCACTGCTTTACTCAGGGGAACTGCCAGCCGGGGAATGTGAATGAGAGTGATGTCGCCCAGGACCTGGCGGGCCATGGCACGAACGTGGCCGGCATCATCACCGCTAAAGGCGCCGTCAGCGCGAGGGGCTTCGCGCCCGATGCCAAGCTCGTGGCGGTGCGCGTGCTTGACAAGAACAACAATGGCTGGCTGTCAGACTGGGTGGCCGGCCTCGACTGGGTGCGCGGTCAGCAGGCGGCCCTCAACATCAAGCTCGTCAATCTCAGCCTGGGTACATTCGTCCTCTTCCCGAACACGTGTGACACGGACCTGCCTGTGGTCGCCGACGCCGTGGCGCAGCTCAACGCCCTGGGCGTGACCCTCTTCGCTTCCAGTGGTAATGGTGGCTCGTCCACCAGCCTGGCGTCGCCGGCGTGCAACGGCGGTATCGTCGCCGTCGGCGCGACGTACGACGGCGGTCTGGGCCGCGAGCCTGATAGCGGCACCTACCGCGACCTGTTCGGGACGGCCTGGCCTATGTGCTTCGACAACCCCGCCAGCCTGGCAATGATTACGTGTTTCACCAACAGCAACGCCAAGCTCGCCCTGGTGGCGCCGGGCGCACGCATCACGGCCCCTGGCCTGGGCGGTGGCTTATCCACGTATGTCGGGACCTCCCAGGCCTCACCCACAGCCGTAGGTGTTGCAGCCTTGCTCCTCCAGGCCCGCCCGTCGCTGACGCCCGACCAGGTGCTATCACTGCTACGCACGACGGGTGTTCCCCTAACCGACGCCAAGAACGGTGTGAGCGTGCCTCGCATCGACGCCCTGGCTGCCGCGCAGGCGGCGTTGGCCCTACCCGCGCCGACCCCCGCGCCCCGCTCGGTGAGTGGTCGGGTGACGATGCAGGGCCGTTTCAATCAGGCGGGCGCCTCGGTCAGCCTGGGGGAGCAGGTGGCGACGACCCAGAATGACGGGTCCTTCAACCTGCTGGCTCCTCCCGGCAGCTACGAGGCGACGGTCGGTCACGGCGGCTACCTCACCACGCAGCGCGCCGTCACGGTCGCGGCTGGCGGCGACACCGTTGTGCCCGACATCACCCTGGTCGGGGGGGATACGAACGGTGACAATCGCATTGACCTCTCCGACCTCGTCCTGGTCGCCGCCAATTATGATGAAGTGGTCCCGCTAGGCGACAGCCGCGCTGACATCAACGGCGATGGCGCTGTGGGGCTGGCCGACCTTACCCTGGTCGGCGCGAACTACGGCCGCGACGCTGCGTCTACTGAAGCGGCGAGCCGCCTCCCCGCCGAGGCGAGCAAGCGCTCGGTGCGGGTCATCCTGGCTATGCCTGATAAGGCGAGGGCGGGCGACGAGGTCACGGTCGTGGCGCGGGTAGGCAGCGCGTCGTTGCTCAGCGGCGTCGACATCACCCTCGGCTTCGACCCCGCGCGCCTCGAACCGCTGGGGCCGGCCATGCTTGGCGGCTGGCTGGACGAGGACCATCGATTTGTCGCTCGCAACGAGGCGCGGCGCGACGCGGGCGAGGCACGTTTCGTCGCCGTCGGCGTGGCGGCGCGCTCGACATCGCGCGAGACGACGCTGTTGACCCTGCGCTTCCGCGCCCTGGTAGACGGCGCACCGGCCGTGGTGGTGCGGCGGGCCGTGTTCAGCGATGATCAGGGGATGGTGGTCGCCGCGCGCTAGATGCTACGTCATCGAGGCCAGGGGAGGGCGACGCGCCAAGGTCAGCGTTGTCTTCCCCTGTGTCTGCCCAGCCCTGGCCTTCCTCCCTGCTCATAACATTCCCCCGGCTTTCCTGTTTAAGTACATAGACATATCGATGGGCTTCTCGATGGAGATGAGCTATGCGTACCCGCCGCGCCTTCCTCGTGTGTGTTTTGCTGCTGGGCTGGCTCGCCGTCGGCCCGGCGGCCGCCGCGCCCGGCGCCACGTTTGTCGTCAACAACGCGGCTGACGGGGATGACGGTGTCTGTGACGCCGCGCACTGCACGCTGCGCGAGGCCATCAACGCTGCGAACTTGAACCCCGGTCCCGATTTGATCTCCTTCAACATCCTGGCGGGCGGCGTGCCGACCATCAACGTCGGCAGCAGTGGCCTTGGCCCCCTGCCGTCTATCACCGACCCTGTCACCATCGACGGCACGACGCAGGGCGCGGGCAAGGTCGAGCTCAACGGCGCGGCGGCCGGCGCTGAGGCCGACGGTGTGCTGGTCGAGGCCGGCCAGACGACGCTGCGCGGTCTCGTTATCAACCGTTTCGGTGGGGCGGGTGTTCACCTACTCACCGGGGGGAACAACGTCGTCGAAGGCTGCCTCATCGGGACGGATACCACGGGCGCGACGGCGCAAGCCAACGGCGGCGCCGGCATCCTGATCCAGAACTCGGGCGGCAACCGCATTGGCGGTACGACGCAGGCGGCGCGCAACGTGGTCTCCGGCAACGGTGCGCCGGACGCGGGCGTCGCGGGCATCGAGATCATCGAGCGCCTGGCGACGGCGAACGTCGTCCAGGGCAATATCATCGGCCTCAACGCGGCGGGCACGGCCAAGCTGGGCAACCAAGGTGACGGCGTGCGCATCGTCGGCACGGCCAACAACGTCATTGGCGGAACGGCGGCCGGGGCGGGCAACATCATCAGCGGCAACGGCGGCGCGGGCATCCGCTTCCAGACCCTGGACGCGACGGGCAACCGCGTCGAAGGCAACCTGATTGGCACGAACCTGGCGGGGACGGCTGCGCTAGGCAACGGCGGCGCGGGCATCTTCCATGAAGGAGCGCGTAACAACACGCTCGGTGGGACGGCGGCTGGGGCGCGCAACGTCGTGTCGGGCAACGGGAGCGACGGCCTCACCGTCATTGGCAACGGGGTGACGGTGCAGGGCAACTACGTCGGGGTCGACGCCAGTGGCGCGGCGGGCCTGCCCAATGGCGGCGCGGGCATCGGTGTGACGGACGCCTTCAACGTGACGGTGGGCGGGACGAGCGCCCAGGCCCGCAATGTGGTGTCGGGCAACGCGCTGGGCGGTATTGCGATAACCCGCTCCAACGCGGTTGTGGTCCAGGGCAACTATATTGGGGTCGACGCTTCGGGCGCGGGCGCGCTGGGTAACGTTGGGATTGGCGTGGTCCTCATCCAGTCGTCAAGCAACCAGATTGGCGGGACAGGGGCCGGGGCGGGGAATGTCATCGCCAACAACAGCCTGGCCGGTATCGTGGTGACCGTGTCGGGGACGGCGAACTCCATCCGCGGCAACTCGATTGACGCCAACGGGGGCCTGGGCATCGATCTCGGCGGCGACGGGGTGACGCCCAATGACCCGAACGATGCCGATGCTGGCGTCAACAATCTCCAGAACTTCCCCATCCTGACCTCGGCCCAGCCGACAGGTGGCGTGGCCATCACAGGCTTGCTCAACTCGCGGCCCAACGTCACTTTTAACCTCGACTTCTATGCCAGCCCCACGTGCGACGCCAAGGGTTTCGGCGAGGGCAGGACGTATCTCGGTTCGACGGGCATCACCACCAATGCGGGCGGCAACGCAGGTTTCTCGGTGAACCTGCCGGTGAGTGTCACTACCAACCACGCCGTTACCGCGACGGCGACCGATGCTACGGGCAACACGTCCGAGTTCTCGCGCTGCATTCTGATGGGCCAGACGCTGGCCCTCGTCACAGTCCAGGGCAAGGTCGACCTCCAGGCGCGGAGTGACGACTCGCTCTCGAAGGTCGAGGCGGGTGGCGTCTTCGTCTACACGCAGCTCGACGGCTCGTTCAACCTGACGCTGCCCAGCGGCGAGTACACCCTGACGGCCAGCCACTCCCAATACCTGGCGGCGCAGCGCGCGCTGAGTGTCGGCGTCAGCCCCATCACTCTGCCGATGGTCTTTCTGCTCGGCGGCGACACCAACAACGACGGCAAGATCAACCTACCCGATCTTGTCACCATCGGCGCGAGCTATGGCAGCGCTGTGACGCCCGGCGGGCCGGGCGACATCGACGGCAGCGGGGTCATTGACTTGCCGGACCTGACGATGGTAGGGGCCAATTACGGCCTGACCGCACCCCGGCCCTGGCCGTAAATAGCGCCACGAGAGTTCTATCGAATAGGCCCGCAGGGTTTTCAGAAACCCTGCGGGCCTGGACGTCGAACAACCTGGGCGCTGCGACTTAGTTGCTGGCCACGCGAGACTTCGCCGCGTGAGCGGCGTCCTCCATCGTCACAAACATGGCTTGCGCGTCGGTAGCGGATAACCGGGCATCGAGGAGCGGCAGATAGACCTCTTCCTCGTTGGCGAAGTGGCTCTTGACCAACGCGTGCAGGCCATACAGGACCCGCCGCAGGTCACGGCGGTCCGCCTGGCTGAGCGCACCCTGGTCGAGACGAGCGCGTAGCGTCCCCAGTTCTTCCGTCAGGCGTCCGATTTCCACGTGTTCGCGGCTCATGGTTGCCGTTGCCTCCGACGCGCCCAGGAGCCTCCCAACAACAGGGTAGAGGGCTTGCTCCTCGGCCTGGGCGTGGGGGAGCAGATGATGCGCCAGGAAATCGTAGGCGTCGGCGATCTCGCTCCGAGTGGTCTCCGGGGAGGCCGTGTCGAGGTGATCGGCTGCCTCACGCAGACTCTCGATGTGCGGCCACAACTCGCGGTGCTCGTCACGTAGGGGCTGGGTAACAGTAGACATGGTAATACTCTCCTTGATCCAAATCAAACTGTTGGCTCATGTCAGGTGCTTCAACTCGTACTGTGAGTGTATCTCACGTCGCCCGCTCGGTCTTTGCTCTAGGTCAAACAAGACCTCGGTTCCCTGGACGTAGCATGACCGGGCTGACCGCCTGCATCACTTGTTGAAAGCGAATAGGCACAGTAGAATTGGCGCGTCGTTCGCTATCCCTTCCTGCTGGAGGTTCCATGCCGAAGCTCAGCCTGGCTGCTGTCGCCACCACTACCGCTCTCCTATTCGCCCTTGTCACTGCCCAGCTTGGTCTGGCCCAGACCGCGCGCCCCAGCGGCGCGACGCAGGGCACAGTCCAGGGCGGAACGTATACTCATCCCCAGGCCGGCTACTCCTTCACCCTGCCGACCGGTTGGCTCCAGAACGGCTACAAGTGGTATGAGTACTGGGGCGACCGCGCCAATCAGGTCCAGCCGGGCGCGCGCTTCATCTCCGACTGGGTCTACGCCCCCAAGAACGCGGCGCTGGGTGAGTCCTCGCTGCTCGTCCTGACCGTCTACGGTAAGGACGCGTGGGACAAGATCGAGGCTCAGGTAGGCCCACGGCCGGGCGAGGCCCTGGCCGAAAGCGGCGATCATGTCTATGTGGTGACGCTGTCCCAGGCCAACCCCTATCCCCAGGGCAGCGCGGACGCGGCAGCCTTCGATAAGCTCCTCGTCTCGCTCGCCCAGGCGCGCCAGGCCTTCGCGGCGAGTGGCGCGCCAACTCGCCCTGCTACCGGCGGCACTGTCACTATCACCGAGAAGGACAACGGTAGTCAGGTGACGCTCAAGCAGAACGACACACTCGTCGTCACGCTCGCGGCCAACACCTCGACCGGCTTCTCGTGGCAGGCGGCCGCCAACCCGCTCCTCCAGCCACTAGGCGACCCGCAATACGTACGTCCCGCCGACGCGCCGCCTGGCGCGGGTGGTCTCCAGACTTTCCGCTTCCAGGCCACGGCAACCGGCCAGACCACGCTGCGCATGGAGTATCGCCGTCCCTTCGAGCCGAACGCTGCCCCGGCGCGGACGTTCTCCGTGCAGGTGACGATCAACTGACCCTGACTCTTATCAGATTCTTAGCCTTTTCTCAGCCCCTGTTCATGGCCCTCCCGAATAGTGGGGAGTAGCCGACGGCTCGGTCGGCCTGTCTGCGCTT
>CAZLBQ010000412.1:0-5926 GCA_964557745.1 uncultured Anaerolineales bacterium | reverse complement strand
CTGGTGGACGGAGGAGTTGGCGCGCTACTCGGGCGACCTGACGGCGATCGATGCGTCCGCCGAAGTGCTCCAACTCAACCAGGCCCGCCTGGGCGAGACGCCGGTGCGCTACGTGCAGGCGGACCTGTTCGCCTGGGAGCCGGACCGTCAGTATGACGTCGTCTTCTTTGGCTTCTGGCTGTCTCATGTCCCACCCGAGCGTTTCGCCTCATTCTGGGAGACAGTGCGCGCGGCCCTCGCGCCAGGTGGCCGCGTCTTCTTTGTCGACTCGCGCCGTTCCGACACCTCGCGGGCGCGGGACAATCAGTTGCCTGACGTCGATGAAATTGTCGCCACGCGCAAGCTCAACGACGGCCGCGAGTTCGACATCTTCAAAATTTTCTACCAGCCCGACGACCTGATGCAGCGGCTGGACCGCCTGGGCTGGGCCGTGACGGCGCGGACGACCGAGAACTACTTTTTGTACGGCTGTGGGAGCGAGAGCCAGGCGGCGTAATGGCTTAGACTGAGGGAGGACGTGAGGGGCAAGCCTGCGAGGGTCATGCCGAGCAGCGCGAGGTATCTGCTCTGGGGCGCTGGCGAGCAGCCTCCTCTGAACGGGGGAGCTAAGGTCGTGGAACGCTTCATGCTCGGTAGGACTGGGGGCGCCTGTGCTGCGCCCCCAGATACTCCACGTGAAAGGAAAGACCCGTATGGCTACCACCACCAAGACCGGCAACGGCCGCTCGACGGCCACCCGCAGCCCGTCGCAAGTGCGGTCCTATCCCGCGCCGCCGCCCCTCGCCACCCCGACTGACCTGAAGGCTGAGGAAGTTCAGGCCGTCGCGGAGGCTGTGAACCCCATCATTGCCGACGCCTTCGCCCTGTACGTCAAAACCAAGAACTTCCACTGGCACCTGGCCGGGTCGCACTTCCGCGACTACCACTTGTTGTTCGACGAGCAGGCCGAGGACATCTTTGCCTCGATTGACATTCTCGCCGAGCGCGTCCGCAAGATCGGCGGCACGACCATCCGCAGTATCAGCCACATTGGCGCGTTGCAGACCATCCCCGACGACAACGACGACTTCGTGCCGCCGCTGGAGATGATGAACCGCCTGTTGGCCGACAACCGCCACATCGCCGAGGTGATTCGCCACGCCATCGACGTGTGCGACGAGAACCGCGACACGCCGACGGGCAATTTGCTGCAAGAGATTCTCGATCAGACCGAGCGCCGTATCTGGTTCCTGTTCGAAATCTGTCAGGGCGGCGACAACACCAAGTGAGGGACATGAGCGCCATCGATCTCCACACCCACAGCACCGCCTCCGATGGCCTCCTGTCACCCTCGGACCTGGTCAAGGTCGCGTCGTCGCTGGGCGTCGGCGTCCTGGCCCTGACCGACCACGATACAACCAATGGTGTCGCGGAAGCGCAGGCTGCCGCCGCGCGGTATGGTGTCGAGTTCATCCCGGGGATCGAGATCAACACCGACCACGAGGGCGGCAGCCTGGATCTTCTCGGCTACTGGGTGCCGGTCGCGCCGGGGCCGTTTCAGACGCGCATCGCCGAACTGCGCGAGGCGCGCGTCACCCGCGGCCAGCGCATGGTCGAGCGGCTGAACCAGTTGGGCGTCCCGGTCCGCTGGGAGCGGGTGCGGGAGTTGGCGCAGGGCGCGGTCGGCCGGCCGCATGTAGCGCGGGCGATGGTCGAGGCCGGCTACGTCGAGTCGCTGAACCAGGCCTTTGATCTCTACATCGGGCACGGGCGGCCGGCCTATGTCCCACGCCCGCGCTTTACTGCTCCGGAGGCCGTGCGCTTCATTCGGGAGTATGGCGGCGTCCCTGTCCTGGCCCACCCCGTGCCGGCCCACGCGCAGGACCGCGACCCCTTCCACCTGGAAGACCTCCTGCCCACGTTGCGCGAGGCCGGGCTGGTCGGTATGGAAGTCTACTACGGCACGTATCGTCCCGATACGGTCCAACGCCTGGGTCAGTTGGCGGCTCGCTTCGATCTCGTGCCCGCTGGTGGGAGCGACTACCACGGCCCCGACCACGGCGCGCCGCTGGGCAGCACGGGCCTGCCGCGCACCAACGTCGAGCGGCTGCGGCGAGCGAGCGGCGAAACTTGACCCTCCCCTACCGACGTCCTATAATTCCCTCTGGCCCAGCGACGAGCGTCTGGGCCGCCTTTTTTGTCTGCCTGGTGTGAATCGATAGCGAACTGCTTTGGTTTCTGTGGGTATGATTCATCGTTAGGACTTACCTCGAGCGCAACAATGAGACAACGGGTTGTACGTTGGTTGATTCCCGGCGGGGTGCACTACCCCGAGTCGCACCGCCGGTTACGCCTGTTCTGGTGGGATGGCGTCCTTTGGAATATCGGGGAGTCCCTCGTCATCGCCTACTCGACCCTCTACGCTCTGGCCCTGGGCGCAACGACGGCCCAGATCGGCCAGCTTACCTCCGTCAGTAACCTGTTCGGCGCGGTCGCGCTCATCCCTGGCGCGCACGTCAGTGAGGTGTGGGGCCAGCGGAAGCGCATGGTCTTCCTCTTCAGCGCCGCCTCGCGGCTGGCGTTGCTGTTCCTGGCTCTCATCCCCTTCTTCTGGTCGAGTACGGCGGCAGTCTACGCCGTCATGGCGGCGTTGGCGTGGCGGACCTTCGCCGACAACCTTGCCAAGCCGGCGGGGACGTCGTTCATCGCCGACATCGTACCCCTGCGGCTGCGCGGGCGCTACTTCTCGTCGCGCAACTTCGCCATGGGCGCGGTCGCCTTCGCCATCGTCCCGCTGGTGGGCGTCCTGATTCGCGGCCTGGGGGAAATCAGCGGCTATCAACTGGCGTGGCTGATCTCCTTCGTGACCGCTGCCATCGGCGCCGTCTGCTTTGCCCAAATCCCCGAACCTGAAGCGCCGGCCCATGCCGCGCCGATGACGATGCGGGAGTTGGTGAAGAACGTGCGCTACGCCCAGCCGTTCCTCGCCTTCACCGTGGCCGGGCTGGTGTGGAACCTGTCGCTCCAAGTGTCGGCTCCGTTCTTCAACGTCTTCCTGGTGAAGGACTTGGGCGGCACGGCGGCCATCATCGGCGTCGTCCAGGCCATCAACAGCATGTCAGCCCTCATCGGCCAGCGCTGGTTTGGCGCGCGCTACGGCAAGATGGGCGATATGGGTATCTTCCGCCTGACCGGCCTGGTCATCCCCGTCCTGCCCTTCATCTGGGCCGGCATCCAATCGCCCTGGCACGTCGGCTTCATCAACGGCATCGGCGGCTTCATGTGGGCGGGCTACAACCTGGCGCAGTTCAACCTGCTCCTGTCACTGACGCCGGAGCGGGGCCGCGAGCGATTTGTCGCCATCTACCAGACCATCGTCTTCTTCTCGGCCTGCGTCGCCCCGCTGGCGGGCGCGTGGCTGGTCGACGTCATCGGCTTTCGGGCCCTGTTCGCCCTGTCGGGCGCGGGGCGTCTAGCCGCGACACTCCTGTTTTTCCGCCTGATTGCCGCGCGTCAAGGCGCACGGCAAAGGAGGCCCAGTGCAGCGCATTCTAGCGATTGAGACCTCGTGTGACGAGACGGCCGCCGCCGTGATTGGGGATGGTCGCCACGTTCTCTCCAACGTCGTCGCCTCCCAGGAGGCCATCCACGCCCAGTATGGTGGCGTGTTTCCCGAAGTCGCGTCCCGCCAGCACATCCTGGCGATCATTCCGGTTGTCGAGGAGGCGCTGGAGAAGGCCAACGTGGGCTGGCGCGATCTCCAGGCGCTGGCCGTCACCTACGGCCCTGGTCTGGCCGGCTCGCTGCTCGTCGGCGTCAACACGGCCAAGGCGCTGGCGCTGGCGCGCGGCATCCCCCTGGTCGGCGTCAACCACCTGGAGGGCCACATCTACGCCAACTGGCTGCGCGTCCCGCCCAACGCCGACAAGCCCGACCCGGCGTTCCCCCTGGTGTGTCTCATCGTCTCCGGGGGGCACACTGACCTCGTCCTGATGACCGCGCACGCCGAGTACCAGGCGCTGGGCAGCACACTGGACGACGCGGCGGGCGAGGCGTTCGACAAGGTGGCCCGCATGCTTGACCTGGGCTACCCAGGCGGCCCGGCCATTCAGAAGGCGGCGACCCAGGGCGGGAACGAGATCACCCTGCCCCGCGCCTGGCTGCCGGGGACGTACGACTTTAGCTTCAGCGGCCTGAAAACGGCGGTGCTGCGGCTGACGCGCGAGCTGGAAGCGCGCGGCCAGAGCGTGCCGGTGGCCGACGTGGCAGCGGCGTTCCAGACGGCGGTGGTGGATGTCCTGGTGACGAAGACGTTGCAGGCGGCGGAGGAGTTCGGGGCGACGGAGATTCTGCTGGCGGGCGGCGTGGCGGCTAATCTGGCCTTGCGGGAGACCATCAGTGCGCAGTCCAGCCTGCCGGTGCGCTACCCGCCCATCTGGCTGTGCACCGACAACGCGGCGATGATTGGCGCGGCGGGCTACTTCGCCTGGCAGGCGGGCCGCCGCAGCGACTGGAGCCTCGACGTCGTCCCCAGCCTGCCCCTCGTCGCCGCTTGAACAGGCGGACTAGAACGCGAATTGACATCTTGGACCACGGAAGGTGCGGAATGGCGCGGAGGTCGCGGAAGGAGTAAGTCTGGCGAGACCCCTCCGCGTTTTCCGCGCCTTTTCCGTGGCTTCCGTGGTCCAGAAGTGCCCGTGTGCCAATTTTAGGTTAGGGCAATTGCTCTTGCAGGCGCGCCCACTCGGCGAGGGTGAGGGTCTCGGCGCGGCGGGTGGGGGCGATAGCGGCGGCCCACAGCAGGGCTTCGATCTCGGCGGGTGGGCGGCTTAGCCCCTGGCTCAAGGCGTTGCGTAGTTGTTTGCGCTTCTGGCCGAAGCCGGCGCGGATGACGCGGAAGAAGCCCTCGGTGTCGGTCACGCCCGCTGCCGGCTGAGGGTAGACGTCGATGCGGACGACGGCCGAGTCGACCTTGGGCGGGGGGTAGAAGGCGCCGGCTGGGACGCGGGCGACGACGCGCGGCTGGCCGTAGAGCTGGACACTGACGGCGAGCAGGCTCATGTCGGGCGGCTGGGCCACGATGCGGTCGGCGACCTCGCGCTGGACGAGGACGACGACGCGGCTCGGTTTCACACGCGCTTCGAGGATATGGCGCAGGACGGCGGAGGTGATGTAGTAGGGGAGGTTGGCGACGACCTTGTACGCGGTCGCGCCGTAGGTCTGCATCAGGTCGGCCAGGTCAAGCTGGAGGATGTCGGCCTGGACAATGGACACCGAGGGCCGGTCGGCCAGTTCACCCTGCAGCAACTCAACCATGCGCGGGTCAAGCTCCACGGCGACGACGCGCCCCGCCGCGTCCGCCAGGCGGCGGGTCAGCGGCCCCGGTCCCGGTCCAATTTCCAGCACGGTATCGTGGGGGGTGAGGTCGGCGGCAGCGACAATCTTGTCCAGCGCCGCCTGGTCGAGGAGGAAGTGCTGCCCCAGGCTCTTCTTGGCCCACAGGCCGTGGCGCTTCAACAGCGCGGGCAGGCTCTCACGGTCACTTGTCACCGATTCTCCGAGGGGGAATAGAATCAGTCGGCCCAGGGGCTTATCCCGTTCATCGTGACCGACGCAACCTGAGTCACCCAGCGGGGATTGCTTACCGTTGCTACCTTCCGGTCCTGGCGGGGTTCACAAGCCGCTGCCGCTCAGGGCCCCCGTCCGTATGACCGGGATAAGCCGCTGGGCCGACATGGCGGAGAGGGCGGGATTTGAACCCGCGAGGGCTTTTGACCCAACACGATTTCCAGTCGTGCGCACTAGACCGGACTATGCGACCTCTCCATGTCTTGCAGACCGTATTATACGCCTCTTAGCCGAGGCGGTCAATCTGCGATGATAAGATGCGTCACGGCGGACGGTCTTACCTGGACACAGGGACCGGGGAATGGGCTAATTGTCAATC
>CAZLBQ010000411.1:0-5933 GCA_964557745.1 uncultured Anaerolineales bacterium | reverse complement strand
GGGCAAGCCGCCGGCAGAAGGGGCAGTTGCCGCAGGTGCTGTCCAGGACCGGCTGGCCGGGCTGGACGGGCAGCAGGCGCTCCGTCGCCGGGCCGACGAGATAGCGCTGGAACGCGCCGCCCTCGCCCATATACTCGTCCCAGAAGGGCGCGATCTGCTCCCATGCCGCGCGCGTCTCAGCGAGTTGGGATGCGAGGTTCTCAGGTTCGTTCGCGCCGCGAGGTACGCCAGTCATAGGACGGTCTCCTAGTCTGTAGAAACAAAACAGGACGGAAGCGAGTTCCGTCCAGCGTCGTTCGTCCATTGTCCGCCGTCTGCTCTTCACACCACGTAGACCTGTCGCTCCGTCGCCAGGGTCGTCGGGCCGCCAAAGGCTTCGGCAGCGGCCTGGACCATGGCCGCCCGGTCGTACCCGTGCCAGATGTGGGTGATGGCGAGACGGTTGACACCCGCCTGGCGGGCGATGGCTCCCGCTTCGTCCGGCGCCAGGTGTCCCCACGTGGCTGGGTCGGCGCGGCGGCTGAAGACCCCGCTCTCGCACAGGAAGAGGTCGGCGTCGCGGGCGACAGGGTTGAGGTCAACGTCCGGCCCCGTGTCCGCCGAGAAGGCGAACACCCGCCCCTCGGCTTCGATGCGGATGGCCCAGCACGGGATGTAGTGGCGCGTCGGGGTGAACGTCAGCCGCAGCGGGCCAATCGACAACGGCTTGGTCGGCTCGTAGCTGTGGACGGCGAACGTCTCGTAGAAGAAGTCAGAGCCTTCCTCATCGAACTTCTCCCCAACCGGGTTGAGGACGGCCGCGCCGCCCGGCGGCAGATAGAGCGGTTTCACTGTCTTGTCGCCCTGCCAGGGGCCATACTTGAGGGCGTAGCGCAGCGTGACAAGGTCCAGGCAGTGGTCGGCGTGCATGTGGCTGATGACCACCGCCGACAGGCATGACGAGTCCATGACGGTGTGCAACTGACTGACCACGCCCGGCCCACAGTCGATGAGCAGGCGCGTGTCGCCCGACTCCACCAGCAGCCCAGTGCATGCGCCGCCCGGATTGGGGACCACCGAGCTGGCCCCCAGGATGGTGACCTTCACGAGCGCTCCTTTGTCTGAGCCTGGCGAGCGGTACGCCAGCGTCGATGCTCGACGGCGATACAGCGGTCCTCCACCACGTCCAGCCCCGCCGCCAGCGCCCGCTGGACGGCGCGCGGGTTGATGACGTCCAGTTGCAGCCAGATGGCGGGCGCGCCCACGTTGATGGCTTCGAGGACGTGGGGCAAGACCTCGCTGGGGCGGCGGAAGATATTGACGAGGTCGATGCGGTCGGGGACGGAGGCCAGGTCGGGATACGCTTTCTCGCCCAGCACCTCGGTCTCGTTGGGGTTGATAGGGATGACGCGGTAGCCGTGGTGTTGCAGGTAGGCCGCGACGCCGTAGCTCGGCCGCAGCGGGTCGGACGAGAGGCCGACGACGGCGATGGTGTGCGCCTGGTCGAGCAGGCGGGCGATCACGGCGGGATCGTTAACGGACATGCTCAGGCTCCGGAGCGTCTCGACCCGAAGAAGCGGCCAATCAGCGGCCAGTCGGACGGCGGCCAGATGGTAATCCAAACCTTGCCCATGAGCAAGTCGGCCGGCTGCGCGCCCCAGACGTGGGAGTCGCTCGAATTGCCCCGGTTGTCACCCAGGACGTAGTACTCGGCCGGGCCGAGCTTGATCTTCTCCTTGCTGTACTGCGCCGGCCGGGTGGGCCACGGTTCCTGGAGGGGCTGGCCGTTGACGAACACGACGCCGTTGCGCACCTCGACCTCCTCGCCGGGCAGCCCGATGATGCGCTTGATAAACGGCTCCTGGTCCTGACGGAACTTGAAGTGGAAGACCACGACGTCGCCACGCTGCGGTTGCCCGAAGCGGTAGGCCAGGGTATTGACCCACACGCGCTGGCCGTTGTAGAAGTTCGGCTCCATGCGCGGCCCTCCCACGAGCACGTGCTGGAGCGAGACACGGACCATCAGGAACAGCCCCACGCCAATGATAACGGCGATGAGGAGATCACGGGCGAAGTTTAGGGCGGCGCGGCCCAGGTGCAGGTTGTGGGGCTCGGTGGCAGTGTCGCCGGGGGCCTGCTCAACCGTCACGAATTCCTCCTGGCGGCGGTTCCACGAGGGAGTATTAGTTGAGGAATTATAGACCGATTAGCCGCCAGCCGCAATATTCGGCCCTCTCAGTCCCCAAATGTCAGCAATCTGTAGCCGGAATTCCATTATCTCTGACCACTAACGGCTGACCTCTAACCCCTGCCCCCTGTTCAATTGACGCCGCTATTCTCGACAAAGAACTTGTAATTCTTGGCGATGAAGCCCTTCCACTTGTCGGGCACCTCGGCCTCCGGGAAAATGGCCTCGACCGGGCAGGCGGGGACGCAGGCCCCGCAGTCGATACACTCGTCGGGGTGGATGAACAGTTGGTCGGTGCCCTCGTAGATGCAGTCGACCGGGCAGACGTCGACGCAGGCGGTATCCTTGGTGCCGATGCACGGCTCGGCGATAATGTGGGTCACTCGTCCTCCTTGATGACAGCGACATGAGGCCAAATGGCAACTCTGGCGATTGTATCAAGGGACGGGCGGCCCGTCAATGATAAGCGTCATCACGTGCGGTGAAGAAAACGCGCCTGTGGCCGCGCCGGTTACGGGCTGCGGGAAGGTCTGGACCACGAAGGTCGCGGAATAGCGCGGAAGACGCGGAAAAGGTCTCTCTAGACGACCCCTTTCCGCGTCTTCCGCCACCTCTCGCTACCGCGTAACTCTTGTTACAAACTCCACTGCCCGCTCTCCAACTCCTTGACGACGCGCTGCATGAACTGGTCGGCCAGCGAGCCGTCGAAGGCGCGGTGGTCGAAGGACAGCGCCAGGTAGACCATGCTGCGGACGGCGATGGTATCGCCTAGCTCACTCTCGACCACGACCGGGCGCTTCTTGACCGCGCCCACACCCAGGATGGCCGCTTCCGGCTGGTTGATGACCGGCGTGCCCAGCAGGCTGCCAAAGACGCCGTAGTTGGTGAGGCTGAACGTGCTGCCCCGCGTGTCGTCAGGGGAGAGCTTGCGGGCGCGGGCGCGCGTCGCCAGGTCGGTGACGTCGCGCGCCAGGCGGACCAGCGTCTTCTCGTCGGCGGCCTTGATGACCGGCACCAGCAGCCCGCCATCCTCCAGCGCTACCGCCAGCCCGATGTTGATGGCGCGCCGCCGCACGATGCCCTGCTCGGTAAACGAGACGTTGACATTGGGAAATGCCTTGAGCGCGTTGACGACGGCCTGGACGAAGAACGGTGTGTAGGTCAGGTTGAAGCCTTCGCGCTGGCGGAAGGCGTCTTTATGGGCGTTGAAGAACTGGACCATGCGCGTCACATCCGCCTCGTGGACGGTCGTGACGTGCGGCGCGGTCTGCTTGCTGCGCACCATGTGCTCGGCGATGAGGCGGCGCATCTGCGTCAGCGGGACCAGCTCGTCGCCGGGCGCGAGGGCCGGAGCCTCCCCGCCTGAAGCGCCTGCGGCGATGGGCAGCGGCGGTGGGGGCGCCGGGGTCGGCGGGCTGGGCGGGGCGAGCGGGGCGGTCACGGTGGGAGCGGCCGCCGGCGCTTGTCTGGCCCGCGCCGCAAACTCCTCCACGTCGCGCGCCGTGATACGCCCGTCCTTGCCGGTCCCGTGGACCTGGCTCAGGTCCACGGCGAGCTGCCGCGCCAGCATCTGCACGCGCGGCGACAGGAACCCGCCCACGTCGCGTGACGAGGCGAAGCCGACAGCGGCCCCCGGCTCCCCTGCCCCTCTGCTCCCCGGCTCCACCGTCGTCCGCTGCGTCTTGGCCCGCAGCACGTCCTCCTTCGTCACCTGCCCGCCCGGCCCGCTGCCCTGCACCGTCTCCAGGTCGATGCCCTCATCCTGGGCGATGCGCGCGGCGAGGGGAGAGACACGGGCAGCGCGCCCCGCCTCGGCGGCGGGTGCGGAGATGGCGGCCGTCTGCAACCCGGCCGTCGCGGCGGCCTCGGCGCGGCTCTCTTGCCCGGCCGTAACCTCACCCGCTGGCGAAGCCGTGGTCCCCGCCCCGCCGCCTCGGTCCAGCACCGCCAGCACCGTCCCGACCGGGACCGTCTGGCCTTCCGGGACGAGGATCGACTGCACAACCCCGGCTTCTGGCGAACTCACCTCGCTCTCGACCTTGTCGGACGCGACTTCCAGCAGCGCCTCGTACTTCTCGACGCGCTCGCCGGGCTTCTTGAGCCAGCGGCTAATCGTGCCTTCGTGGACGCTCTCCCCAAGTTGGGGCATCTTGATTTCGGTAGGCATGGGAACTCCAGGGGAGTACTGAGTAATTCTTGACCTCAGCACTCAGTACTCAGCACTCAGCACTCAGTAGCTGGCTAACTCGCGGATGGCCGCGGCGGTCTTGTCAGGGCTGGGCATGAACCACTCTTCGAGCGGCTTGGCGAAGGGTGCAGCGGGCACTTCCGGCCCCCCCAGGCGCATCACCGGCGCGTCCAAGTACTCGAACGCCCCTTGGGCGATGAGCGCCGCCACCTCGGCCCCGTAGCCGCAGAACTGGTTGTCCTCGTAGGCGATGAGCGCCTTGCCCGTTTTGCGCACCGACGCCAGGACGGTCTCGGTATCCAGCGGGCGCAGCGTCCGCAGGTCCACCACCTCGGCGTCGATGCCCTCGTCTGCCAGGCTGTTCGCTGCTTCCTGGGCATACACCAGCGCCAGGCCATAGCTGAAGACGGACAGGTCGCGGCCCTGGCGGACGACTTTCGCCTTGCCCAGCGGGACGGTGTACGGCGCTTCGGGGACCTCTTCGCGCATCAGGCGATACGTCTTCTTGTGCTCTAGGAACAGCACCGGGTCGTCAGCGCGGATGGCCGCGCAGAGTAGGCCCTTCGCGTCGTAGGGTGACGACGGCGCGACGACCACCAGCCCCGGCACGTGGGCGAAGAAGCCCTCGATGCTCTGCGAGTGGTACAGCCCGCCGTGGATGCCCGCGCCGTAGGGGGCGCGGATGACCATGGGCACGCTGAAGGCGTTGTTGGAGCGATAGCGGAAGCGCGCCGCCTCGGAGATAATCTGGTTAGCGGCGGGCCAGATGAAGTCCGCGAACTGGACCTCGGCGATGGGGCGCAGGCCGTTGAGGGCCATGCCGATGGCGCTGCCGACAATCACCGACTCGGCCAGCGGCGTGTCCAGCACCCGCTCGCCGCCGAACTTGTCGAACAGCCCCTTGGTCGCGCCAAACACGCCGCCCTTGCGCCCGACGTCCTCGCCCATGACCATCACGCGCGGGTCGCGCTCCATCTCCTGGCGGATGGCTTCCTGCACCGCCTCGATAATCGTCTTGACCGGCATGTCTCCCTCCCTACCAATCCTGGCTATAGACGTGGCGCTGGCCGGCTTCGATGGTGGGGAAGGGGGCCTGCTCGGCGTACTCCGTCGCGTCGTCGATGGCCGCCGTCACCCGCTCGCGGATCTCCTTGTCCTGCGCCGGGTCGAGGACGCCCAGCTCGCCCAGCAGGTGCTGGAAGCGCAGGATGGGATCGCGCTTGCGCCACTCGGCCACTTCCTCGCGGCTGCGGTAGATGCGGTCGTCGTCGTCTGACGAGTGGGGGATGAGACGGTACGTCTTGGCCTCGACCAGCGTTGGGCCTTCGCCGTGGCGGGCGCGCTCGTGCGCCGCCTTGACGACCTCGTAGACGGCCAGGATGTCGTTGCCGTCCACGACATGGCCGGGCATGCCGTAGCCCTGCGCGCGCTCGGCGACGTCGGGGACGGCCATCTGCATGTGCAGGGGAACGGAGATGGCGTACTGGTTGTTCTCGACCAGCACGATGAGGGGCACTTTGTGAACGGAAGCGAAGTTCAGACCCTCGTGGAAGTCGCCCTGGCTGGTCGAGCCTTCGC